>JBGAVQ010000432.1:0-2730 GCA_044228045.1 Spirosomataceae bacterium | reverse complement strand
TACTCCACATAAATACCGAAGTACGGCTTCTGTCTCGTTGTAACAGTCGCTCAAATTGGCTCATGTGTTCGGGGCCGCTGTTGAGCATGCGATTTTCGTCCATTACCAACATTCCGAGGCTATCGCAAGCATCTAAAAGCTCTGGTGTAGGGGCATTATGGCTTGTGCGATAGGCATTTACGCCCATGTTTTTCAATAACGAAACCCTATAATATTGTAAATAATCGGGTAGTGCCGAGCCAACGCCAGCATGATCTTGATGGTTGTTTACGCCCAATAGTTTGATTTTCAAGCCGTTGAGCGTAACGGCTTCTTTGGTAACATTGATGGTTCGGATACCGAATTTTATTACTTTTTTATCAATGATACTTGTCCCTTTTTTCACTTCTACCACCACTCTGTACAAATAAGGGTCGTCCAAATTCCAAAGCCGTGGTTTGTCCAAAACAAGGCTGGTTTTAAGTACTTTTTCTTCCAAACTATTCAAAGTAACAGCTTGTTCTTTTGCCGTTGCTACGGTTTTTCCTGTTCTGTCTGTCAAATACGCATTTATTGACACATTTTGGGTGACTAAATCCTCATTTTGAACAGCGGTTTCTACCGAAACCGTCGCTTTGTTATTTTCTATTTTAGAGTAAGCAAAAACCCCATCGGTAGCAATATGGGTGTTGGCGTACTTATTTAACCAAACGTGCCTGTATATACCGGCTCCCTCATAAAACCAGCCTTCTGATTGCGTGGCATCTACTCGCACAGTGATTACATTTTCTTTGTCAAAATTGATAAAATCGGTAATGTCATAGGCAAAACCAACATAACCACTTTTGTTATTACCTAAATATGCCCCGTTTATCCAGACGTTGGCATCTCGAAAGATACCATCGAATTGTATTTGAAAACGGCTACCCGAATCTGCTTTTGCCACCTGAAAATGCTTACGATACCAGCCGATGCTGGTTTCGGGAAAAAGCCCACCTACGGGCTTGTAGCCATGTACCTCTATGTCGAAGTTTTTTACATTCACCAAAGGCAACTCTACTGCCCAGTCGTGAGGCAAATTAAGGCTACGCCAAGTGCTATCCACAAATTTGTTGTCGGCGGCGGTGCGTGCCGAGCCTCCTGTTTTTGCGAAAATAGTGGTGATGGCGTAGTTAAAATCTTTTTCGGGATTAGCTGCGTGACCAAAATGAAACTTCCAGTTGTTATCAAAATTGATTTGTTGGCGTTGGGCTTGCAGGCTTAGTGAGATAAAAAACGCCAGCACACAAATTTTTAGGGTTCTTCGTTGGTTTATATAGGACGAAGGTTGCCTGTGAGGACACAGGCAACGGCGACCGCTATTGTCCGTGTCCCCACGGACAATTCCTGTATAAGTTATAGCTGAACCAGTAATTTTTATTGATTTCATTGTTGTGTTTAGGGTAGTGTAATAACCGCTAAGACTTGACTTATTTGAGTAGCTTAATTTGCTCAATTTCAATGCTGTATGATTTTTTATCCGAGGGGGCAACAGGCTCACCCATGATGATTTCAACCGATTCTATTTTGCTTATATCCAAAGGTTTGGTAGTGTTTGTATTGAAAAAAACAGACTGAAATTGAGGGTAGGGGCGTGGCATTAAAACGTAGGCATCGGGTTTGAAATCAGATAATGGTATCTCTACATTTTCAAACTGTTGATTCAAGTTGATTTTGGCAGCAAAGGCGTTGGCTTCGCTATCAATCAGTATGATTTTGGCAATGGCGTTTTGGGTTTCATTGGTTTTGGCTTTTATCAAAACCTTTGAGAAAATTTCTGTTTTACGGCCTTCTACTTTGTCACCAATGTAGTGCTGAAACCCCATGACTTCGCCAACTTGCAGTTCGGTTGCTGACAGTTTGAGTGTTAGCGTTTCGGACTTGCCCGCTGAATAGGAAGTTTGGAAGTTTCGCCGAAAAGTAGGATGAAACTGTGGGCGTTGGTCTTTTGAGGGGTTATATAGCTCTAAATCACCCGATTCGGTGGTAACAATTGTTTTATAGAAAGCTCCTTGTTCGCTTTGCCAGTCAAAAGGATTGCCTTTTATACCGCCTGGGAAGGTAGTAAATGCGCCACTTTCGTCCACCACAATTTTGTATTGTAGTTGCCCTCCAAGCACAATATCTGCTGGGACTTCGGCAACAAAGTCATGATTAGTGACTTTTTTCATGGGGATATTTCTAAAAAGTCCACCGCCCAATTTTGAAAGCTGGACATTTACTTTGGCACTATCGTTGGCATTGATTAGCGCCTTTATTTGAAACGCTCTCTTTTCTGTAACCAATGGGCGTGCTTCGTGCCGTAGCGTGGTTTCGCTTACACTTGCTTTGGGGGCAACAAATTCATTCAATCCTAAGGGTGAAAGAGCAGTTGTTTTTCCAGAAAAAACCGAACCGGTTTTAACCAACAAATAAGTGCCAGGGCTAATGTTAACGGAGCCATCTGTTGATGCTGAGGCAAAAGCATTACCTTGGTTGAGGCCTTTTATTGAAAACGAATTGCCTAAATCGGCTAAATTCAATTTCAATGTATGGCGATTCCATTTGATAGCTGTCACTGTTTTTTGGGTGTTGGGTCGCTCAAAAGGGTCTCTTCGATAGACTACGTCGGGCATTAGTTCAAGCCGCCATACACCGTTTGCTAATTTGTCCAGAAAATAAGCCCCAGTGCCTTCATATTCAGCTAATTGCGAAGTGCCAACGCCTGCAATT
>JBGAVQ010000071.1:15776-22315 GCA_044228045.1 Spirosomataceae bacterium | reverse complement strand
TGCTGGATTAATAAATGGCAGTACCGATAGCACCATCCAACGAGAATGATATTTTACTTGTTTGCGGTAATAAATGGCCAAGAGGTAGCAAGGAATAAAAAAACACAAATCGGCTATGCCTATGAGGCGAATATCTATGCCTGTTGAGGGCGGGGGCGGGTTTCGGATGAAACCGAGACGCATCAAAATCACTGTGGAAAGAACCATCAATGACACCACAATATAAGATGCCCTACCGACTTACCGATGCAACGCCATTTTTTTGTTAACAATCAGCATCGGTTGGGCAATCAACATACCCAGCCAACAAAATACCATGATACCGTGAAAGTGCATGGCAGGAGAAATGCCTTCAAAACTTGGGAATTTGCCGAAATAAGTTTTGTAAAACCCCACAAATGCCATGAGTAGCACAGCAATGAATAGGTAATGGCTCTTTTTATAGATTTTTTCCATAATGTATGTTGAAACCCTTCCTGTTTTTTGAGATTTTTTATAAATATAGACGGTAACCCGCTTATTTCCAAGGTGTTTTCAAATAATTGATTAAACGACAAAAGCACGATTTAGTGATTTTTTTATATCTTTGAATAAAATAGTGAACAACATGGCAACGGTATCGCAAATTCCCAAAATCCTGATTTACGAAGAGTTTGATGGGCATCCTATTTACCGAAAAGGGCATAAGGATTTTATGTTGGGGTTAAAAAAATTGAAGAAATCAAGAGGGGAACGAGTGCCTTACAATGGTTTATTACCAATATCATTAATAGACACTTGATGATAATATTACCACAAAATTATCTATTTGGCTCTGGCGAGTTAGGATTGCATCTCACTACAAATACCAATTTTTCTGCTGACATTGCTATTTTTAACGTGAACTTTTCATGATTATGCTGCAATTTGCCCCTGAAAAGGCATCAACTGCCTAATAGGTGTAATGCAGACTTTGGGTTTTCTTTCATAGAACGAGTAGGCACACAAAGCGGCCAAAGTATGGGTAATGGCATTGATGGGTTCTCGATGTCTGGTATGTTCCAAGTCCATTACCCCCTTTTGAATACCAATTACAGTTTCTATAACAGGTCTCTTTTTAGCCATTCTTTTAGCTTCTTCACACATTTCTTTTTTGGGCTTTTGTTTAGTATTTTTTCTTGGTTTAGCGAAGAAATCTATCTCTCCATTATGCTCAATAAAATCCAATTTTTCACCATTCATTAGATAACCTTTATCACCAAAAATCCAACCTTTAATTCCTTTAAAGAGATGAAACAGATTGACTGTATCATTATCGGGAGTTGAACCAGTAGTAAATCTTGTATTTATTATCTGCCCTATATTATTGATAATCAGATGTATTTTTATGCCATAAAACCACCCTGTTGAAGTTTTTCCCCATGAGGCAATGCCTTTAAAAACTTTATTTTGATGCGCTCTTTTAGGATGGCATACCTCAATTTTTGTGCTATCTACAAAATAGATACCTGTTCTCAAAGAGGATTCACAGCGATATAAATGAAAACATACCATGGGCAAGAATGCCATTGGGATATACCAAACAAAACGGTCATATCCAACCAAAGTAGGAAAGTCTCTCTTCAACTCTTTGCATACATATTGTTCATAATAGTGCTTGAAATTTTTGTAGTGAGAGTAGTGATAAAAAATGAGTATAGTCATGATTTCGCTCATGGACAACGCCCCAATATTACGCTTGGGGTACCAGCCTATATGGGCAGCATACTCGGCAATTTTTCCTAAATATTTTTGATTAAATTCATCAACTTCATAGTATATTTCGGTCAGCATAGCGTTTGAAAAGTGTATTTATGTTGTTTGGTCACACTAAAATATCACTTTTTGAATTGCTATGCCCTCTTTTAACTACTCAAAACGGAAAAGTTCACGTTATTTTTAGAGAAGGACAGCTCCAAGTAGGCTTTCATTCTACCAAATACGCCGACGTTCCACCGAGTGTGGTGATTGAGGTGGACATCAAAATTGACGAATCCGAGTATTTTCAGAACGAAGAAGAATATTTCCATAAAAAAACTGAACGCTTACTTCAATGGGGTGTGCAGCGAGTCATTTGGGTATTTTCGGCATCACGCAGGGTATTGGTGGCCGACAATCTACAAAAGTGGGAATTCAATAGTTGGGATCTTCCTTTTACAATCATTGACGAACACGAAGTAAACCTTTGGGACTTAATGCTCAAAAATGGTTTTCAGGTGTAGCGAGTTAGTAGATAATGAGGTTGTTTAAACGCTCAAAAATAGCTAAATCAAGCCTGAAAGTTAAGCACTGATTGTTTCTAACCGACGAAAAATGTAAAGCCATGGATTATTCCAATTGGATGATTTTTCTATTTCTTGTGTTGTCTTGAAAATTCATGCCCTCAAATGACCTCTAAAATAGACCCAGTATCTTCCCAAAAACAAGGTCTTCATCCTCGAAATCCCCACCGCTTTCGCTACAATTTCAAAGCCTTAACCAAAAGTTGTCCTGAGCTTGCGCCTTTTGTATTAATCAATAAATACCAAAACGAATCCATTGATTTTGCTAATCCTGAGGCAGTAAAAATGCTTAATAAAGCCATTCTTGCCCATTTCTACGGAATTCAGCACTGGGATATTCCTGCCAACTATCTTTGTCCTCCTATTCCGGGTCGGGCGGATTATATTCATTACTTGGCTGACCTTTTGGCTGGACAAGCGGAGATTGTGCCAACTGGAAAAAATGTGATTGGGCTTGATATTGGCGTGGGAGCTAACTGTGTGTATCCTATTATTGGCCATCAAAGCTACGGTTGGAGTTTTGTTGGCTCTGATATTGACCCCAAAGCGGTGCAATCAGCCAAACGAATTGTATCGTCCAATCCAGCCCTTACACCGTTTATCGCATGTCGTTTACAGTCATCGTCTTCCAATATTTTTAGAGGCATTGTTGAGCCCAACGAAAAATTTGATTTTACGATGTGCAATCCGCCCTTTCATGAATCACAGGCAGAGGCTATGGCCAGTACCCAGCGTAAACAGCAAAACCTTGGGTATCAAAAAAATACGTTGAATTTTGGAGGTCAACACAGAGAACTATGGTTTCCGGGCGGTGAACAAGCTTTTATAACCAAAATGATTGAACAAAGTGCGTCAATAGCTCAACAATGCTTGTGGTTTACTTCTTTGGTTTCTAAGAAAACAACACTTCCTGCTTTGTACAAGGCTCTTCAACGGGTAAAAGCCCTTGATATACAAACGATTGAAATGGCGCAAGGGCAAAAAGTAAGCCGTATGGTAGGGTGGACATTCTTTGACAATAACCAACAAAAACAGTGGCGACAAGAGCGTTGGTAAGAAGTTGATTTTCAGGACAATCGCTACTTTACTCCATGCAAATACAGATAAATTGCCGTAAGCTCATCGTCTGAATACTTGAAGTCCTTTACAGGCATATATTTGCTTAGTTCACGACCCTCGGGTGTAATACCGGTATGAAAAAGGTTCACAAAACCTGCTGCTGTCCAGTTACCTAATTTACCCGTAGAAGAAATATCTGGGATAGGAGGCTGTTCTGGCGAATGAGCTGCTGCACCTTTGAGTTTTTCGCCATGACAGCCTGTACAAGACAAAGCCAAATACTCGCCATACTTGGCATTGACCTCCAACTTGACTTCGTCTGCATATTTGGCATTATGGTCAATTTTCTCAGCAGAAAACAACGGAAACTCACCCAAAAAAGCAAGCACACGCCCCAAAGGTTTGATAGACTTTGGCGGACTTTCTCTGTCAACAGGGCTTTGTTTTTTGAGGAAGCTAATCAAGGCGGCCATTTCTTGATTAGAAATATGACAAATTTCGTGCGATGGCATAAACCAAAGAGGTTTGTTGTCTTTGCCTAAGCCATGTCGCAAGGCTCTAATCCAGTCTTGGTCAGTGTAGTCTATTCCGCCTTTGCCGCTGGTAATGTTAGTAGCATACAGCACGCCAATAGGGGTGCTATCGGTTAAAAATGCCATTCCTCCGCCCAAATCGGCTGTGTGGCAGCCCAAGCAACCTCTAATATCGGCCACGTGTTTACCGGCTTGGTACGAAACAGAATCGGTTGGAATTTTTAGCGTTTGGAGTTTTACATCATATACTTTGTTGATGCGAGACTCTACATTAAAGTGCATGAATGTGTAAGCCACGACAAGCAAAACAACTATACTTCCGAGTACAATTCCGCTCCATTTGAGTGCTTTTTTTAGCATAACAAGTGCGTTTAGGTTTTTTTACAAAAGTATCTTACCATCTCCGCAAAAGCACAGTAAAAAAACGACATTATTCGTCAATCAGCCATCAATGGTGGCTCCAACAACACCATGTTGTGCTTTTGGTAGATTTTAGCTCCTATTTCGGATGTGATTTTTTCAACTTTGCTGAGCTCTTAAAAGAAAGAGAGTTTTGTCTGGGGTGCTTTATCTCTTAAATTTGCAAAAACGCAATTTGCTATGCAAAAATTAGTAATAACAAGCCAGTTTATGGGTGTAAAACCCTGTGAAATAGAACTAAATCGGTTCTTACTGTTGATTGGGGAACAAGCAAGCGGTAAAAGCACAATTGCCAAATTGATTTTCTTTTTTCAGACTTTGCCTGATGCCTTATATGAAAATAGTATTATTGCTCGCTCGAAATCAGCAAAGTTTGATTTTGTGGAACATATCAACCGCATTGCACGCCAAAAGTTTTTAGAAACATTCGGGCCAACTTCAAGGAATGAAAACTTTGAGATACACTTCAATTACAGCAGTAACAATACTATCGTTTCATATTTAAAAATTTATCAAGGTAAAGACAGATTAACCTACGCTCTATTTGAAGAGAAAATGGGTTTTGATATTGGTGGGGCTTTGAGGAGATATTTCAACGCTCCGAGATTAGAAGACAATCTTGACGAAATTAACCTACGCCAGCAATTTCGTCAAGATTTAGATTTGTTATTTAATAGGAATACGAACACTCATACCTATTTAATTGCGGGTAGAAGTACTTTGGTCGCATTTCCTGATTCGTTTGAAAAGGTTATCGAACAGGAAGTTGAAAAACTTATAGAAGATGAGGTAAAAGAGCAGGACTTTGAGAAACGGCAACGAGCTGGTAATGAAAGACTTTTGTATCAATTTGTCCAATGGTCAAAAGGGGTTCGTAATAATTTCAAAAATAATGGACAGACATTTCAGAAAGTGGCACGTGGTCTTAATAATCGAGATGCGACAACTACCATAGAACGTATTGCGAAAAATATTCTTAAAGGAATCTACCAAAGTTCTGAATGGGGTGAGCAGATTAAAGTGGAAAATAATAATTTGAGTGTTTCGCTTAAAGATGCCTCGTCTGGACAACAGGAAGTTCTTAGAATATTATAAGGTGTTTTTCTCTCAGTTGGATTGTCAAATCGCAAAGAATTTTTCGTAGTTGAAGAGCCAGAGGCACATCTCTATCCGTTGGCACAAAAAGAACTGATAAATGCTTTTGCTGTATTTTTAAATACAATTTCCCAAGGAAAATTATTAATTACTACTCATAGTCCTTATATCTTAGCCTGTGTTAATATCTTGTTATTTGCTCATTATGTTTCAAGCGAAACAGGTAATTCAAATGTTGTAACCGCAAATGTTCCCAAAGAATATTGGCTTAATCCTCAGGTTTTCAATGCCTATTCGCTCGGGCAAGCTGAAAGCTATTGCATTAATATTAAAGATCCTGAAACGGGATTAATAGAACAAAATTATTTGGATACTATCTCAGAACAGTTAGGTATGCAACATCACGAACTGTATAACCTTCTTATCGAATCGGTCTAATGAGTCAATACTCTGAAAATCTTGAAAAGGTCAAGATTTTAATAACTCGAAATCATGGGAATCTCCAAAAAATTGAGGAAAGTTCTTTTTGGATTACAGATGAGAAACAAGGAGATGGAACGAATCAGATAAAAATTACTTTTAGCTCAACTCGAAATTGGCTTAAATTAACACAAAATCAAGGACGAGTCTGTTGTGTGTTACCAGTTGATGGCTCTCATGGTCTTTTTCGTTTACCCATTTCAACCCCGATTGAATATGAATGGAATAAAGAAAATGAAATACAGCGCAAAAGGGCAGGGGATTGCGATTGTTTAGTTTTGAACGAAAAATGGCATTTTTTAGAATTTAAAACCGATGCCACTTCACAGGATTTATTGCAAATTACCAATAATCGTAATAAAGCCGAAGCACAATTAGCCAAAAGTATGACTTCGTTTCGAGAACAGTTACCAGATTCTGACTTGAAATGTATTTGTGTTATCGTTGGGCCAGATTTTTTTCTTATCCTAAATACAAAGCTTCCTCTTCTCAAAAAATCAGTTTTTTGAGAAAGTATAAAGCCGAACTTATAGAAGTTAGTGTATCAGGTAATGCTTCTTACCGCCTTGATTGATTCAATGAATTATCGCATTCTCAAAATCAAAATCACTTGGGATTTCGCCCGTAAACTGCTTAAAATCACGCAATAGAT
>JBGAVQ010000071.1:0-15745 GCA_044228045.1 Spirosomataceae bacterium | reverse complement strand
ATAGGTAATGTTTGTCCAACTTTGATTGATCTGTTGGTTTTTGAGCTTCATGGCTTGATTAAACCTTACAATCCGCTGGTACATTTTGGGGGTTACGCCAGTGCGTTCCATAAAATTTCGCTCAAATTGCCGTGAACTTAGGCAAGCATCCGAGGCTAATTTGTCCAAAGAAAAAAGATGAAGATTGGTTTGGTTCAACACGGCATCAATGGGACGAGTGCCAATTTTTAGCTTACCTAATTGATTCATCAAGAAAATTTCGGTAAACTGTACCATTTCTGCAAAACTGTTGGCATTGTAGATTTGCTCTCGTAGATGTTTTATGGGTGTGCCCAATACGAGCGTACTTTCTTCTACACAATCTGTAAAAAGTGTCATTGGAAGCCCAAATAATCGGTAAAATCCCCCTACTTGAAATATGATTTTGAACATACAATACTGGTCAGGCACAATCATGTTGTACCTACTAAGTGACTGACCAGCAATGATATTGTTGTAGGCTTTGATGGGTGTGCCATCTATTGTGTAGGGAATAGGAAGACTTTTAGGGTAAAAGTACATACACTGCTCGGGAATAGGAGGACCCGATCGCATTTGGGGAAGACCTTTTTCAAAGTCCAAAAACCAATATGCCTTCACAAAAGGCTGCAAAGCAAGATGGGGTGATTTTTTGAGTAATGTGCTCATTACTCGTAAATATAATCTTTTTTTCAAAATCCAACTACGCCGATTCTGTGTAGATATGGGCAAAAAACAAAAGCAATCTATTAATGGAACTCACTACCCATACGTTACCAGATACTGCAACTCTTGGCCCCAACGCCTATCATTTTGTTACTCGCTGGCAAGTAGAAGCCACACCCGAAGAAGTTTATGATACCCTCGGCAACGCCAGCGAATTGGCTCGTTGGTGGCCTTCTGTTTATCTCGACGTAAAAGTGCTTGAACCCGGACAACCTGG
This sequence comes from Spirosomataceae bacterium, assembly GCA_044228045.1. GTDB lineage: Bacteria > Bacteroidota > Bacteroidia > Cytophagales > Spirosomataceae > JAXLVB01. Next base: position 14,784 of record JBGAVQ010000071.1, on the reverse strand, counting down.
CGGCAAAGGTAAATTGGTTGAACTATTCACTAAGGGTTGGTTGCCTTACACACTTCGCTGGAAATTCAGAGTAATCGAAAACGATTACCCCAACGGCTACCGTATAGAGGCCATCGGTGATTTTGTAGGGCGTGGCATCTGGACATTCAAGAAAAACGGCAACCTGTGTGATATTACTTACGACTGGAAGATTGAGGCCGAAAAACCACTCTTGAAAAAACTCTCAGGCTTGATGAAACCCCTCTTTTCGATGAACCACGAGTGGGCCATGGGCAAGGGTGAAGAAAGCCTGAAATTAGAACTTCGCCGCCGAAGAGATGAGAAAAATGTGCCAGCTCCTCCCAAACCCACTTTTCCACATAATCTGCTGAATAACAAGATTTTGTAATCATTGTTTGATGACGAAAAACACAATTCAAATCAACTGATTCTGAGCCGCTAACTTGATAAGGGCGGCGGTGTTGCTTACTTCAAATTTCATCAAGAGGTTTTCTCGGTGGGTTTTGATGGTTGCTACGCTTACAAACAACTTATCGGCAATTTGTGGGTTGGTCAACCCTTCGGCAATGAGTAGCAAGACTTCTTTTTCTCGGCGGGTCAAAAAAGGCAAAACAATGGATTTATCAACAACTGCGGTATTATTCACGTTCACATTGAGATAATAACCGCCTGCCTGCACCTGCCGAATGGCTGTGATGAGTTCTTCTTTTGACGAACTCTTAATCAAATATCCTCTTGCTCCGTTTTGCATCATGCGTGAAATATGGCTACGTTCGTTGGATGTACTCAATGCCAAGCATTTGACCTGCGGAAATAACTCACTAATCTTTTTGCAAAGGTCTATGCCGTTTATATCGGGCAGGTTAATGTCCAAAAACGCCACATCTACTGGGTTGCTTTTTAGGAACTCAATGGCATCAAAAGCATTATGAGCCGTACCAATCACCATAATCTCTTGATAGTCAGCTAATAATGATTTAAGGCCCTCAACTACCATCGGGTGGTCATCTACTATAAAGATACGAAGTTTTTCATCCTCGGATGGGGGAGTTATTGGTGGGTTATCTTTGGTTAAACTCATATTATTTGTCAGTTTTCACTAAAATCATGTACCTACATAGCGTAGCAACCGATACCGTCTTAGGAGTTTTGTAATTCAATATACACCGACGTGCCTTCGTTAGGCTTGCTTTGAATATCCATTTTGCCGTTGAGATAGGCCACTCTATTTTCAATGTTCCGCATACCAGCACCTTTACTTTGATTTAATTGACTGATATCAAAGCCTTTGCCGTTGTCTTCTACTGTAAGGCTGAGGGTAGTGCCTGTGCGGGTAATCTGAACATACGCTTCGGTCGCTTGGGCGTGTTTGAGTACGTTGTTGAGTAGTTCTTGTACAATGCGATACAGCACCACTTCTACCGACGAATCCAGCCTTTCGTCCATTCCCAATAGTTGTAAACGCACCTTCATTTGCCCTGACTCGTTGAGGTCACTACAAAAATCGCTGAGGGCATCGGGCAGCCCGTACCGCACAAGAGCTTCGGGCATCATGCTATGGGCCACTCGCCGCATTTCGTTAATGGCGGAGTCGAGTTGAGACAGCGCACGGGTAAAAGCCAATGCGCCCGATTCGGGTAAAATTACGTTTCCTTTCACTTTATTTAAAGTTAGTTTTATACCTGTCAAAAGCCCACCCAACCCGTCGTGCAAGTCACGGGCTACACGGGTACGCTCCTCTTCTTGACCTTTCAGAATCGAATTGGTGGCGACTAATTGGCGTTCTTGCTGTAATTGTTGTACTTCTATTTCTTTTAAAATCACCTGTTGTTCTGCAATTTTTCGGTGGTTTGAAAGGTTTCGATACCCCAAAAAACCAAGTAATGCCACTACCAATAATCCAACTATTAAGCTGTAAATCAGTATGTTTTGTTTTTGCTTCTCTTGTTCCAATATCAGTATTTGCTTTTCGCTTTGGGCTGTTTGATACTTGGTGTCTATGTCGTTGAGTTTTAGCTTGGTTTCGTTGGCATTGAGGCTGTCTTTTAGGGTATTGTATTGGGTCAAATAGGCGTATGCCTCGGTGTTGTTGTTGAGTTGGTGGTAGGCATTGGAGAGTTCAAAAAGCGCATTTTTGCTGGATTCGGCGCTGTTTACTTTTGGGGCAATGGCCAGTACGTCTTTCAAAAATGGAATAGCTTTTTGGGGTTGTTTTAATTGCTGATAACACCGCCCAATCAATAAATTGGCATTCATTTCCTGAAAACTTTTCTGGGTTTCTTTGGCGTACTTCAACATTAAAAAGCTATTTTCCAGCGAGTTGTTGTAATTTTTTTCTTCAAAATCAATTTTGGCAGACGACCCGTAGTATCGCATATACAGCACGGGATTTTTGAGTTCATCTATCAACTTTTTAACAATCACCATGTATTTATGGGTACTGTCCAACTGTTTGTTTTTGGTAAAATCATCAATCAAAAAGATATAGTTCGTCCCCAAATCAGCGTCTTTTTTGTTGGCCTGAAGGCGGGTTTCTATGCCTTTTTTGTCATAAAAAATTGCTTTTTCCAACTGCCCTACTTTGCTGTAAAGCCCAGCGATGCTGGCATAAATATTGCCTACTGCAATTGCTTTTTCGGGGTAATTAGTGGCTTTCCATCCATCCAATGACTGCAATTTGTAGTTGATGGCTTTCTCAATATCGCCTTTGTATTGGGCCATTAGTCCGAGGTTTCCCAAGGCAGTGGCAACCCCTAACTTTGCGTTTTCTTTCGGGCTTTTTTTAAAATAATCGTAGCTTAGTTGGTAGTAGTGTTCGGCTTGGCTGTACTGCGAGATTTCGGCGTAGTAAACCCCCAAGGCATTGTAAATATGCCCATAGCCATAGTCGTAGTTTTGTTTTTTGCATAGTACAAGGGCTTCATTTAGCAATTTTAAGGCTTCGGTACTATCGGCATTCAAGATAAGCATCCTCGCCAAATCACCCATGATGTGTATTCTTGATGTATCTATCCTCTCTGTTTTGAGCTGTTTGCGAAGCTCTTCCATCTCTGATTGCTGCGCCCAAGCTGGTAGGGTTAGCAACACCAACAACACAAGTAGAAGCCGCCTTGCTCCTGAGAAGGATTTGCTTACTAAGCGTAGGTTATGTTTCATTTTGCAAGAAAAAGGAGAAATACCTAACAGGGTATCAGGGGCATAATTTACGATTGTAAAGTTCTGAAACAAAACCGTTTAATAAAATCCGCCCAAAGGCGGATTTTTTAAAATCCCATTTTCCCCCGATTGATTTTAGAGTAGAGGTGTGCATAGCTTTGTACGGTAAATCAGACCCAAAACAAGATGAAAAATCAAATCATGCTTTGCCCTCGACTACAATTGAAGCAGCCCATTTACTTAGAAGAAATTGTGCTGTTGGAGGCAATGTGCAATTACACCATGGTCTATCTGCGGAGTGGTAAAACAATTTTGACTTCTCAAACCCTACAACGCTTTGATGACCAGTTTCCAGAAAATGTATTTTGGCGGATTAGTAGAAATTTTCTTATCAAAGCCCCTGAGATTGTCAAATGGGAACGACTGCCCGATTATGCACTGCAAATTACTCTTACCAACGGGAAGGTATTGAGTGTTTCTCGCCGCAAAAAGAGTTGGGTAAAGGTGCAATTGAATCAGTTTTTTAAAAATAATGTATAATTGGTTATACTCATGAAAAAACAATCCTTTTTCCTGCTTTTGGCTGTATTTGGCCTCTTTTTGTCTTGCAAAAAAGACGAAGAAGAGTCTGTTAGCCCCTACTTTTTTTCGTGTAAAATCGCTGGTAAAGACTATGCCATCAGCAATACTACGGGTACTTATGCCCTTGTGTATAGTAGCACACGGAACGACATCTACGATACCGAAGTAGGGGTAGTAACTACCCCAAGCCCCCGAACGATGTACATTACCATCGAATCAACCAAAGTCGTGGGTGTTCATACATTGGATGGCAAAAACTCCATTTATTTTGAAGATGCTGATAAGTCGCTCTATCGCACCAATTTTAATGGGGGTTCTGGCAAAATTGAAATCACCTCAAAAACAGCAACGGAAATAAAGGGGAAGTTTTCGGGTATAGCCAATACTTTCACTACGCCAATGAAGACAGTAGCCATAACCGATGGCCAGTTTACGGGCAAATTTAAGTGAGGGGGGAGTGAGGATTAGGGAACTTTTGTAGTCTTTTAGTGGAAAAAATGAACATTTTTCACGTTTCCCTTAACCCAAACCTACGCTCAGGTGCATGCGTGTCGGTTTCATAAAAAGCGGTGGGGCTGAGATTGGTAAAATCTTTGTAGTCTTTGGCTAAGTGCTGGTGATCGTAGTAGCCGCACGCAATGGCAATGCTTAACCAATCTAAATGCGGATTGGCGTTTTTCATCCGAAAAGCCTTTTCAAATCTAACAACTTTATCGAATAATTTAGGGCCAATACCCATTCGTTCGGCAAATTTTCGATGAAATTGCCGTGGGCTTAAGCACGCTTGGTTGGCCAATTGATCAATTGAAATAGGTTTATATTGGTGCAAAATCACCGAGCTTACTGCATCAACACTATGTAAATTTCGCTTGGATTGTCTTACAATTTTCTCCAAAAATACCTCGGCAATGCTGATAATCTGCTCAATATCTTCAGCATTACACATTTGCTCGTGTGCAGCTCTGATGTCTTTGCCCCAAACAGCCTCGGCATCAATAAACGTATTGGTAAGCTCATACGACGGAATGCTCGTTAGGCGAAACAAGGCACTGGGTTGTAGTACAATCTGCAATGCCCAAAAATCATGACCTGTGTATCTATTGGTAACAACGGTATGTTGTCCGTTTAAGGTACATTTTGGGTGAATTTGGAGCTTGAGGCTATCCCGATAGCCAACATGTTGCAAATCTCGAAGATAAAAAACAAGGCAATGCTCGGGGCGAGGCGAGTAGGCTTTGAAAGGCACAACTTCACCCACCCCGAATTTAAAACGGATGATTTGATGCTTCCTTATGTATTCTTGAAGGGATGGGCTGGGAACGACATCTCGGAGAATCATCTTATTCTAAGCTAAGAGGTGGACCTACATTCTTCATGCCATGTGCCAACGATATTTTCTGTAATTCTTCTTCTGTAGGCGGTCCTTTAAACGCACTCAGTTTTACAAAAAACTCTTCTAATTGACCGGCAGGTTGCAACATATAAAGGAGTTTGCCCCTTTCTGAAAGCTGAATCCAAGTATGCGGAATGTTTCGAGGAAGAAAAATGGTATCGCCTGCTTTCAAAATAGACTTCTCAGTCCCTAACTGAAAACGGTACTCCCCCTCAACCACATAAAAGACTTCGTCTTGGTGAAAATGAATGTGCAAGCCAGGGCCTACTTTTTGTGTGCCAATATACTCAAAAACAGCCAATTGCCCATCGGTGTCTTTGCCAGAAATTTTAACATCGTTCGGATTCACCCCCTGAAAAGGTGTATGAACGCCCGAACGGGCTTCGCCTGCTTTAACGATAAAGCCTTTTTTGTTAGCAGTTTTTGAGCTGGCGTTTGTGCTTATAGCGGTAACCGCTATTGTTGAAGCGATTGTAGCATCAGTTAAGAATTTTCGACGTTGCATAATAGTTTCGTTTTAAAGTTGTTATGCAAAGTTCAACTACTTATTAGCGAGTTTATTGGTATAAATCGGACGTTTTTTGACATAAATTCGTCTAATGTCTTCAAATCCAAAATACGTCAACACGTGTATATCTATGCGTTCATTCTTCAAACATTTATACGATGAAACGCAGAGCGATTGTAGGTGCTTTTTTGATAGTAGGGCTTTGGATTCTAACAGATTTGTATGTGCCACGACAGGTCAATTTGCGAGTGTTTGACCCAACCGAACTTGCCAGATTGGATGGCGAAATGTGGCGGTCATATTATGAGAAAAAGCCGCTGAAACTATTTTGGCAGTCTGCCAAACTGATGCGAGAACAAGTGCATGCGCCGTTTTGGCGTTCATTCGTGATGTCCTACCATGCTGCCAAAGCCGCTTTTTTGTTTAAAGACGGCAAAAATCGAGCTGATTACAAGCAAGCTTTGCCCAATTTGGAACAATACTATGGCTTAGTAAATGAACTAAGTGATAGACCGTTTGATGTAAAAACGACTGCCCAACAAGAGTTAGAATGGTGGATTATCCGCCGTGAGCGAGAAAAGCATCCACCTGCCGAATGGGCCGATTTGCAGGCTAAGGTAGCGGCTCAGCTTTATCAAAAACCTGCGCAACAGTTTGGTGAATTTGCTCGCCTACGCACAGAGGCGATGCTGTATCGTGACCAAAAAAATGAAAAAATAACGGAGAAAGACTGGCAAAAAATTCGCACTGTCTTAGATAGTTCGTGGATTGCCTTGCATAACACATTAACGATGCAATAGCTTGGCTAACACCCCGTTGGTCCAGCCAAAGCCATCTTGGGTTGGGTATTCGCCGCCGCCGCCAGCTGTTTGGGCTTCTACATTATATTTTTCAACCAATTTGCCTGTGTTGAGATACCCCGTCACGTTGGTTTGCACCCATCGTTTTGTGATTTCGTCGGCTAAGTCGTTTATTTCATATCGCCTAAGTGCCTCAATAGCAAGCCAATGCAGTGGAGCCCAGCCGTTTGGTGCATCCCATTGTTCGTGGGTATGGGTAGTGGTAGCCACTAATCCACCAGATTTCAAGAACTGTTTTTCTAAGACCTCTGCTACTTGCTGGGCTTGCTGTGGCGTAGCAATGCCGAAGAAAAGCGGATATACTGCCGCTAAGGAATACACTTTTTTGCGAGTACCTGCCACAAAGTCATAATCAAAGTAAAACCCACGGGCTTCGTCCCAGCAATAGGTTTGGATTCCCCTCAATCGTTGCTGTATAATTTGCTCAACTTGTTCTATTAACTCCTTGTTTCCCTGCGCTTTATAGCTTTCTAATAACGAATTTTCTAAGTACCATAACAGGCAATTCAAATCCACTGGCAATATATCAGTGGTGTGGATGCTGTGAATGTGTGCTTCGTCCTTGAACCAACGGCTACAAAAATCCCAACCCGACTCAGCACCTGCTCGCAGGTGGCGATACGTAATTTCAGCAGGCAAATCAGATTGTTGGGCAATAGCAACGTCCTCTCGGTACGATTCGGGGCGAGGGCGATCAAAGTCATCCCAAAACCGATTCATAATTGTGCCATCAGGTAGTTGAACTACTCGGCGGTGAGTGAGATTGTTACTGTCTAATGTGTCTTGACCATTCATCCAAAACGCATACTCTTGGGCTAAGGCATTGTCCCAACGTTCTGTGTTTGGAAGTAGGCTCACCATCAACGAAAAAAACGGCGGTTGCGAGCGTCCTAAATAATACGTTCGGTTGCCGTTTGGAATCAGCCCATAGGCGTTAAGCAAATAGGCAAAGTTCTGAATCATACTTTGCATTAGGTCTGTGCGCCCGTGCGCCTGCAGGCCCAGCATCGTAAAATAACTATCCCAATAATACACTTCGCCAAAGCGACCGCCCGGCACAATGTAAGGATGAGGCAACGGAATCAACGAGCTTTCGGCTGAAACGTCATCGGCTTGGCGGGTCAATACATTCCATAACAACCTAATATGTTCATCTACCAAGCGGCCTGTATCACTCTGAAAATCAGAAGCATATTGCTTGGGCAACTCAAAATGAGTCTCAATAAAAATCGTTAAATCAAAGGCGGGAGTTTTGTTTTGAGATTGGTATAAGGCTTCAATTTCTTGCCAACTTGTTTTGGGCACACAATCTACGAAGGTCTTAGAATCCGCAAAAACTTCACTGGTTTGAACAGCCAGAAAAAGGTCAGAGGTATCGTTGAAGGGTTGTTTTTGCATTTTAAGACAAGTTTTCAATGCCCAGCTGTTGATTTTATTTCTACTTTTCCGCCACTACCTTGCAGCTTTCTATAAAAAATAAGTAAGACAATCAGCACGCCCATTGGTACAAGCGAAAAGTAAAAAGCCGTTTCTCCGCCGAATGCTTCAAAAATATGCCCGGTAATAATAGAACCAGTAGTGCCACCCAAGGCAGAAAACACCACAATCAGACCCGACATGGTGGCATGTTGACGAACGGGTAATTTACTCAAAATCAAAGAATTGATGGTTGGGTAGATTGGCGCAATGAGTAAACCAATAATAGGAAACACAAACGCTGCAATGGGGGCATCGGCCCAGCCAGTAATGGGTGCGCCCGTTGCCTGTTGAGCCAATGGAATAGTAATCAGCACCAAACCACCTGCCAATAGTAAACAGCTAACCAACAGCACTAACCAGTTGATTTTTTGTACCAATATCCCCGAAAAAAACCGTCCTAAAGCCGTCGAAATTGCTAAAATACTGGCCATTTGAATGCTCAATGTGGCTGGGAGTTGAAGCACTTTGTTATTGAATGTTGGAAGCCAACTCATAATACTCTGCTCGATAAGTACATAAAAAAACACACAGGCCACAAAAACTAAGACCAAGGGCAATAGTATCAGCCGAAACATCTCGCCAAATTCCTGTAAAATCGGACGGTTTTCTTCTTGTTTCAGTGCCGATTCGTCAAGAGGCGTAGTGAGCAATAGCAAAAATGCCAACAGACATAAGCCTGCCAACCAATAATATACCTGCAACCACGCCGAAGGGTTGTTTTCGTCAATAAAAGCTGTGAAAATAAAGTAGCCAGACAAAATACCAATCATAAAAAACGATTCAATGAAGCTCATCAGGCTGATGTGCTCTTTCTGGTTAGCTGTTACTAAGCCCATCGTAGCAAAAACAGAAACTTTAATAAGTCCAAAACTTAACCCAATGATAAGAAAGAGCAGTTTAGTACCCGTAAAGCTATCTAACGAAGGCATCAGTAGGCACATGGCTGCTGTGGCTACCAAGCCAGTAAGCATGGCTTTTTTGTAGCCAATGCGAGTTAGAAACGAGGCCACCAAGAACGAAATAGCCGCAATGCTGAGGTCTTTGAAGGCTTCTAAAATGGCAGCAGATGATTCGGATACCCCGTAGGTGCGTTGTACTTGCAAAATAACCGTGCCAACACTATTGAGTAACAATGCAAACACGAAGTAATTGATAAACAACGAGAGTTTTACTTTCCAGTATGACATAATGAGGCAGGTTTAGCGTAGTAAATCACGAATATAGATAACAGAAGGGTCATCACATTAAAAAAGCGAGCAGGTCGCTCGCTTTTCCTTCATCATAGGTTAATAAGGAACAAATCGTGTAACAAAAGTGCATATTCTCTTTCAAAAAATATTTCCTCCTATTTTGCTATTTTTGTACTATATTTTGAAAAATTTTAAAAATAACGTGTAATAAACAAAAATCTGGTATGAAAACCGAATTTGAAGTAGTACGTCCAGATGAGGGTAGTTCGTTTCGAGTATTACACACAAAGGTATCTGCCGAAAAGTTTCGCTGGGAGTACCATTATCATCCCGAATACGAGCTGGTGTGCGTGCTTGGAGGCACGGGGCGTAGGCACGTAGGTACACACGTAAGTTATTATCAAGATGGTGACTTGGTACTAATGGGGCCCAACTTGCCTCATGCAGGCTTTGGGAACGATGTGGTGGGCGAGCACGAAGAAATTGTGCTGCAAATTGCCAAAGATTTTTTTGACAGTAGTTTCTTACAAAAGCCTGAAATGCGGGCCATTCGTCGGCTTTTTGAGCATTCACAAGAAGGGATTTGTTTTTCTGGACAGACCAAGGCACTCATCAAAACACAACTTCAAAGTCTGTTGAGTTTGCCCACATTTGAGCGTTTTATTGAATTGCTCCGCATACTGCATCAATTAGCTACTACGCCCGAATATACCTTCTTGAAAGCCAATGGCGTAGCGCTTGATTTTAGCCATAAAGACGAACAACGCCTCAACCGAATCTTTGAATATATCGAACAACACTATCAAGAAGACATATCTCTTCAAGCCGTTGCAGAGGTGGCCAATCTGACCGTTTCATCATTTTGCACCTATTTCAAAAAAATGATGAACATGACCTTCTCTCACTTTGTAAACCAGTACAGAATCAACCACGCTTGTAAGCTCCTAAGCTCAAACAAGAGTATTATGGATATTTGCTATCTATGTGGCTTTCAGAACGTTTCGTACTTCAACCGAACATTCAAAGCACACAAAAAGCAGAGTCCATTACAGTATCGGAAGCTCCTAAATCGGGCTAAATGAAAGACGCAATTTTTCTCTTACAGAATGCAGAGAGGTAGGCTGTGAAAATCTGAGGGTTCTGTGAGCAATTTTAGTGAGCGGGATGCTTAGTCAGCTGTACCGTCTTTTAGTTTTTCGGCGTTTTCGGCAATGCGAAGATTTTCGATAAAATCACCAATATTGCCATCCATCACTGCAGGTAGGTTATAGACTGTGTAGCCGATGCGGTGGTCAGTAACCCGGGACTGAGGGTAATTGTAGGTTCTAATTTTGTCTGAACGGTCGCCACTACCCACCATACTTTTGCGAGCACCAGCTATGGCATCGTTGTGCTTTTGAAGTTCTATTTCGTAAAGCCTTGAGCGCAATACTGTCATGGCTTTCTCGAAGTTTTTAATTTGAGAACGCTCGTCTTGGCATTGCACCACCAAGCCCGAAGGCAAGTGTGTAACACGCACCGCCGAATACGTGGTGTTTACTGACTGCCCACCCGCTCCCGACGAACAAAAAGTATCTTTTCGGATGTCGCTCATGTTAATTTGCACATCCACCTCATCAGCTTCAGGCAATACGGCCACTGAGGCAGCCGAAGTATGAATACGCCCTTGTGACTCGGTAACGGGCACTCGCTGCACTCGATGCACACCCGACTCAAATTTGAGCTTGCCGTACACGTCTTCACCTTGTACCTCAAGAATAATTTCTTTGTAGCCACCCGTTGAGCCTTCGGTGTAGTCCATTAACTGATAGGTCCAGCCCTGTTGTTCACAAAAACGCTGGTACATTCTGAACAAATCGCCCGCAAAAATCGCCGCTTCATCACCACCAGTACCACCTCTGATTTCGAGAATAACATTTTTAGAGTCATTGGGGTCTTTTGGAATAAGCATTTCTTTCAAAACTGACTCCATTTCCTCTTTTTGAGGCATTAATTCATCCAACTCAGCCTTAGCCATTTCCCGAAAGTCTTCGTCTTTCTCGGTTTCTAACACCTCTTTGGCCGAACTAATGTTGGCAAGTATATTGAGATAGGCTTTGTATTGCGTAACAATTTTGTCTAAATCTTTGTACTCTTTACTGAGTTTGGTAAACTTTTTCATGTCCGAAACGACTTCGGGTTGCGAAATCAATTGCGATACTTCTTCGAATCTTTCTCGGATGGCTTCTAATTGGTCAAGCATGGTTTTTTATGACTATCCTATTACTGACTGGTTATTGTGAATTGGTTACTGGTTACTATGAGGGGCTTGGGCATAACTAATTAGCCATTTTCTAATCAACCAACAACCACTTTGCAAAGGTAATGAATTTCAGCCGACTTACTTTTTTCTTGAAACTGAAAGGTCAATTTCCCCGTTATCTTTGTAGAAAAATTGAATATGGTCACTACAAACAATAGGAATACCGTCTTTATGGGTTACACAACGTATCGGCTATTGGCTATCAGCTATCTGCTGATTGGCATAATGGGTTGCAACAACGAGCGGGTAGATACTCGTGCTGTTGTACAAGAAATGAGAGACCGTCAGATTAAGCGGGTTAGTCAAGCGCAAGTCATGGCGTTGGCGGATGATTGGGGTAAAAATATTGCCAAGCAACTCAAAAAAAATGCGGCTGTTTCGTTGTTAAATAATCAGTTAAAAGATTCTCTTTCAATGGCTTATGCTGCCAATGTGCAGTTTCTATCTCCCCGAAATTTTGATTTACCCAGCCTTGACGAACTCGAAAGGCAAGTGCTGGATGCCTACCAATACAATGCTGACAAAAAACTCCCACAGTCAGACAACATCCAACGCCTACCCGACCAACAGACTTTGCTTTTTACAGCACCAGTGCTATGGAACGACGATTTTGCAAAACTAAGCAAGGCCGAATTGACTCAATTGACCCAAAAATTGCAATTGGATAGCCTCTCATTTCGTAAAAAGGGAGATTTTTTGGGTGTATGGAGTATCAAATTGCAAAAGAAAGAAATCATTCGCCGCACCGATGCCAAGACTTTTGAGAAAGCCAAAAGTAGGATAGAACAATATAGTGATTCCAGGAGGTAGTTCAATTATACGTAACGCCGCCCGATTGAGATTAAGCGTGTAAGGTGGCAAAAAATAGGTTTGATAGGTGTTGCTTTTATCTATTGGGAGAGTTTTTTTACAATAATAACTAGCATTAGTCAGAGATAATATAGGCCGTTTTAGCTAATGGATTAGCTTAGATAATCTTTTCATAGCGTTGGGTGATGGTATCACTTTCTACATAGGTAGTCCCAAAAATGTAATGCTAAGATTTAACTCCAACATTTAAAATATAGTGTTCATAGCCCCATAGCGAAGGGTTCGCAATCGCATCGGCTCTTAGATTTGTATGATGTGATTTTTTCAAGATATTGTATCTTGAAAAAACTCTCAAAATGAGAGGAAACCAGAACCCGTAGAGAGCACCTTACCGTCAGCGGCCGGGATCAAGACCCATGGTTCGATTCAAGGCTCTACGGGTTACTTTACACAAGATTCATATAGAAATTCGGGTTCAAGACCCATGCAAGAGTAATGAATGTGTATCGTTTTCTGGTTTACCATTGTACTAATTTTTAATCCTTAAAATTATTCGTTTTTCATTGGCATAGATGTTTCTAAGGAAACATTAGATTTTGCTTTAATCATTAATAATGGCGTCCAATTTCACGTTCAGGTTAGCAATGATAAAGCTGGTATTGAGCAGTTCATTAAGCAAGTTAAAATACAAAACAAGTCTTTTTTCTTTGAAAATAGTCTTTTTTGTATGGAGCATACTGGAATTTATAATAACCCCTCATTAAATTATTTACACTCAAAAAAAGCAAACATCTGGCTTGAACAAGCTACTCAAATCAAAGCCAGTATGGGTGTTTCTCGTGAGAAGAACGATAAGGTAGATTCTCAAAAAATCGGACTTTATGCCTACAAAAATCGTGAAGATGTCAAATTATGGGCCGCACGGGCGGCCCCGACCTAAGCGTAAGATTATTGTTGAGTTAGACCGTTTAGGGTTTCCTTGAAAAAGGCTAACAAATAGATAATCAGCGCATTACATAGAATAGCATTCAAAAAATAGCCCCAAAAATTGGTTAAAATTGCCATTTTTGGGGTATTTTGTTTGCGTAAATTTAAAAACAACTTAAAATTATGCAAAAAAAACGAGTGGTCAGCGTAGTGCAATTGATTTGCACTATTTTAATTCAACCGATTTAGGTAAAATCCACCAACTCCTTGCTGATGACCAACTTGCTGGTCTGTTTCCTGCCAAAAAGCCACAAGGAGCCAAACCGTGGCTCTCCAATGCTGGCAAAATTAGGTTGATGCTCTTGAAACACTATTCAGGCCTGTCAGACGAGAAGTTAGTCGAACGACTAAACACTGATTGGGCCTATCAAGCATTCTGCCATTTAACACTCTTACCTGGTGAGCTTATTAAAGATCGAAGTTTGGTCACTCGGGTTCGTAAGGAAATCTCAGCCCTGGGTTGGTCTTGCCTACAAAACATCTTCTAAAGCCATTGGAAGCCTCTATTATCCCCACAGGAATGTAAAACCTTACTTATGGACGCTTCCCGCAGTGGAACTGATGTTATGAGAGTTGGATTCGTTATCCGACGGATCCGGGTCGCCGGTGCGATTAAGCTCATCTGGGAGAGTTGCCAATGGATACATCAAGGAATAGTTGGACTGTGTTCCACACTTTCACTGAGGCGACCACGTAATAAGTTCTTAGCCCAGCAAAAGAAGTACATGGCCTATGCTCGACGGCGCAAGAAAACCTACCAACAAACCCAACGACTTCGGCGTTCACTACTGTATTTACTTGAAAAACTCGTCGGCCAACTCCAAGACCTCTTCGATGCCCATCAAATCAACTCGATGAGGAAAACCTTCTATGAGCGTTTGAAGACCATCAAAGCAGTCATTGTCCAGCAGAAATACTTACTTAACAAGCCATCCTCAGCACTTGCCAAGCGCATTGTGTCTTTGGCTAAACCTTACGTCAGACCCATTGTCAGAGGCAAACAAACCAAGCCTGTTGAATTTGGAGCCAAAGCCCATATTACTTTGACGGCAGGTTTGGCTTGGATTGAACACCTTTCCTTCGAGGCTTTTCATGAGGGAATAAGGCTCAAAAAAGCAGTTATCAAGCATGAACATACCTTTGGGCATTGCAAGATGTTAGGGGCTGATAATATCTACCCTACCAACGAAAATCGTCGTTTTATCACCCAACGAAAGATACAAACCTGTTTTACCAAGAAAGGACCTAAACCCCTAAGTCCACAAGAAAAACAAGCGCAAAGCATCATCTATAAAGCTCGTGCCTCACAGATGGAAGGGGTGTTTGGCAATCAAAAAAATCATTATTTACTCACCAAAGTCAAGGCTCGTTCTGAGTCAGCAGAAGAAATCTGGATTTTCTTCGGAATCCTGACGGCCAATGCCGTCAAGCTTGCTAAACAGGCTGCATAAGCTGATTTAGTAAACCAATACTACTCACTAACTCGTGGGGTGGGAATACTATGTCTATAAGTGATG
>JBGAVQ010000431.1:0-2751 GCA_044228045.1 Spirosomataceae bacterium | reverse complement strand
GTGTGAGCCGCTGTTGGGATGATTCTAAGGATGATAACTCCCTTTGTCACAACAGGATACGACACAATTGAGCAGAACAACCCCATGTTTTCTCGCAAATCACGCACCAGCCGGGTCATTGCCATTTCGTCATAGTCGCCAGTGAGCTGTACAGGGGTTACAGGAGAAGCTGTAGTGCCAATATTGAACCCTGCTTTACGGAAACCATCTTGAAGCGCACGTACAATTACCCAAAGTTTTTCTCGCAATTCGGGGCGAGTTTGTATCAATTCAAGGCGTTTCATGCCTCCTACCACTAATGGCATGGGTAGTGCTTTGGCATAAATCTGCGATCGCATATTATACTTCAAATACATGATAACATCGTGGTTGGCCGCAATAAACGCCCCAATAGATGCCATTGACTTGGCGAAGGTAGAAAAGTGTAAGTCAACGCCGTCTTGTACACCAAAGTGCTCAGGCACGCCCGAACCCGTTGCGCCCATTGTACCGAAGCCGTGGGCGTCGTCCACCAAGAGCCGAAAATTGTATTTTTTCTTCAGTTCTACAATCTCATCTAACTTACCCAAATTGCCCGACATCCCAAAAACACCTTCGGTAATAACCAAAATGCCTCCTTTTTGGTTGGTATCTACAATGCGAGTGGCCCGTTGAAGGTTTTTTTCAAGGCTTGCCATGTCGTTGTGCAAAAACTTGTAGGTTTGGCCAACGTGCAGACGAACGCCGTCAATCAAACAAGCGTGTGATTCGGCATCATACACAATAACATCGTGGCGATCCACCATGGCATCTACTACCGACATTACACCCTGATAGCCAAAATTGAGCAAGAAAGCGTCTTCTTTGCCCACATAAGTAGCCAATTGTTTCTCAAACTCTTCGTGTAGGTCTGAGTTGCCCGACATCATGCGAGCACCCATCGGATAGGCTAAGCCCCAGTCGGCAGCAGCCTGTGCATCAGCTTCTCGGACCTCGGGATGGTTTCCCAAGCCCAGATAGTTGTTTAATGACCAGTTGAGCATTTTTTGCCCATTGAAAGTCATGTGAGGCCCCAGTTCCCCTGTTAGTTTAGGAAACGTATAGTAATGATGAGACATGTGAGCAAATTGCCCGATAGGCCCCATGTTGTTAACCACTTTCTCGAAAATATCCACAGTATTAGGCTGTTTTAAGAAGTTTTTAGCGGAAAAGTACCAGTTTTTCTGCAAAGGTAGTGTTTTTTGCAGGTTTTACCAAATTGTTAACAATACCTAACGATGTGTATAGTGTAGATGGGTAACTATAGCATAAACTCTAAAACCTAACTCATTTATTAGGCTTATGCCTTTGTAAGGGGTTGTTGGGCTAAAAACCACCTCGATCTAACCCAAATCTTTGCAAAAATTAGTTATTTACAGCAACTTTGAACAAAAACCGTTTGAGCATCAAACTATAAACCTTTTTAACCATGAAAAGACGATCTGTCTTAAAGAACTTAACTGTCGCATTCGGAGGCTTGGCGAGTCTTCCGGCATGGGCTTCAGGTTGGAATCCCGAGTCTATCGGAACATTTACGGCTGTATCGCCCGATAACGAAAATCTACTGGCCGAAATCGTTGAAACGATTATCCCGGAAACTACTACACCTGGTGCAAAATCGCTCAAAGTGCACCAATTTGCCCTCCGTATGATTAACGATTGCTATGGCGAAACGGCACAGACTGCGCTGAAACAAGGTTTAACCAAAACCGATGAAATGGCACAACAGGCTTATAGTAAGGGCTTTGTGGCTTGTGATGCCAAGCAGCGCATGGATATTTTTCAGAAAATGACTAACGACCCTGCCGCTAAATCCTTTGCCCAAATGATAAAAAACTTGACCATTAGGGGATACACCAATTCAGAATACTACATGACCAATGTGCTTAACTACAACATGGCACCGGGCTTTTATCATGGCTGTGTGCCAGTCAAAAAATAGCCAAACTTTCATTATTCATCATTTCAAGCAGACTAATTCTTCATGTCATACCTCAATATAGATTCAATAAAAGACCGCACCTTCGATGCCATTGTAATAGGCTCAGGCATTAGCGGCGGCTGGTCAGCCAAAGAGCTGACTGGCAAAGGCTTACGTACGCTTTTGTTGGAGCGTGGGCGAGATGTAAAGCACGTAACCGACTACCCCACAACCATGATGCAGCCTTGGCAATTTGAGCATTTGGGGCAAATTCCAAAAGCACTCAAAGATGCCAATCCCATTGCCAGCCGTTGCTATGCTTTTAATGAAGATGCTGCTCATTTTTTTGTGAAAGATGCGGAACATCCCTACGTTCAGGAAAAACCATTTGACTGGATTAGGGGCTACCAAGTAGGGGGCAAGTCGTTGATGTGGGCCAGAGGAACGCAACGTTGGTCACAGTATGATTTTGATGGCCCTGCCCGAGACGGTTATGCAGTAGAATGGCCCATTAGCTATGCAGACATTGCTCCTTGGTATAGTCATGTAGAGCGGTTTGCGGGGGTTTCGGGCAATAAAGACGGCCTCGCCCAATTGCCCGATGGTGAGTTTTTGCCTCCGCATGAGCAGTCATGTGTAGAAAAACATTTCTCAACGCAAATGGCAAAGCAGTACAAAGGTACTCGGCCTATTATTATTGGGCGTTGTGCACACTTAACCCAGCCTAAGCCTATTCACTTGCAGCAGGGTAGAGGGCAATGCCAACACCGTAACTTATGCCAGCGAGGCTGCCCCTACGGTGGCTATTTTAG
>JBGAVQ010000070.1:0-22415 GCA_044228045.1 Spirosomataceae bacterium | reverse complement strand
CTACGGCTTGCATACTTCCAAATGCTATTACCCAAGAATTTACCAATAACGATTTACGATTTACGAATGAAGATTCACAAATAACTAATAACACGCTAATCAAAAACGGGCACCCGTCCGAAATCCGAAATTCAAAATTATCAATTGAGCATCCTTCTGGTGAATTCACAGTAAGTTTAGATTACGAATTCATTGATAATCAAATTATTATTCATAAATCAGGAGTCATCCGTACGGCGAGGATATTGAGTAAAGGCGAGGTTTTTGTACCTGAATTACATTTGTGAAGTTGATTCCTATGAAAAAGCCCTTATCGCTCAACGGCAATAAGGGCTTTTTGTTATCTACCTTGTTTTTATACCTCTTCCGCCTCTAATACTTCAACGGCAGGGGTTACTTTTTTGCGGAAAAATTTCTCACGCACACGCTCGTTCAGATAGTACATACACGGCACAATAATAAGCGTTAGCACTGTTGAAAACGAGAGACCAAAGATAATAGTCCAAGCCAAAATACCCCAGAAAACAGCACTATCGCCACCAATAAAAATATGTGGATTAAGTTCAGTAAACAAGGTTACGAAGTTGATATTCAGGCCAATAGCCAGTGGTATTAAGCCTAATACAGCTGCCGATGCAGTTAGCAGTACAGGAGTTAAACGAGTGGCTCCCCCTTCGATGATGGCTTCTCGAAGGCCATAGCCACGTCCTCTTAACTCATCAATAAACTCAATGAGTAGAATTCCGTTTTTGACCACAATCCCTGCCAATGCAACAATACCAACACCCGACATCAATACAGAATAAGTCATGCCAAATATGTCGAAGCCGAGTAGCACACCAATTATACTTAACAAGATTGTAAAGAAAATAATAAGCGGCTTAGTAATTGAGTTGAACTGCATTACCAGAATCAAGAAAATAAACATAATGGCTGCCCCAAAAGCTTGGCTTAAGAAAGTACCTGTTTCTTTAAAGTCGTCTTGTTCACCCCCCATTCTAATGGTATAGCCAGCGGGTACTTCTAAGGTTTTGACCAATTGCTCAATTTGACCAACTATTTTGTTGCCATTGTAACCGTTGATTACATCGGAGCCAAGTGTTACCACACGTTGTTGGTTTTTGCGGTTAATTTGGCTGTAAGTAGTTGAATAGCTAATGTTGGCAATGGCATTAAGAGGCACCTGACGCAACTGCCCTCCTGAGTTCATGTCTCTATAAGTAATATTCATACTCAACAACCGCTCTATTTGGCTACGGTCATCAGGTTTAAGGCGCAGTTGAATCGGATACTCATCTTTATCGTCACGGAATTTTGATATTTCGGTTCCGAACAGGGCCGTTCTAATAGCCATGGCTGCCTGTACCGAACTAATGCCTTCTCGTTGGGCTTTTTCCCGATCAATATCAATCTGAATCTCAGGTTTGTTAATCACCAAATCAGACTTCAATTCCTCAATCCCCTCAATACCAGCATCTTGAATTGCTTTACGCACCTTTTTTTCAAGGGTAATAAGTTGTTCAAAATCATCGCCTGCAATTTCAATCGAGATGGGTTTACCTGTTGGAGGGCCGTTGTTTTCTCGCTGTATCGAAATCTCAGTACCCGGTATGCCTTTAATTTCTTGCTGCATTTTGTCCAAAAGCGTTTGCGACGAAATGTCTCCACGGAGTTCTTTCTTCACAAAGGCCACGGTTACTTTGCTCTTGTGCGGCGTAGCTGATCGGTCCGGATAAAATGGATCACCAGCATTTTTGCCAACGTTTGAAATAATAGAGTTTACGGCAGCTTCGGCTTGGTTGTCTTTGATAACTTTAAAGACTTTTTTCTCTACTATCTTCGTAACGGAGTCAGTCTTGCGAGCGTCGGTACCAATGGGTAGTTTGGTATAAACATAGATATAGTCGGGCTCACCACTTGGAAACAAAATTACGTTAGGCTTGACAAGCGCTGTGAGTACAAACGAGAAAATCCAGATACCAATGGCAAAACCAATAAACATAACTGGCCGCCAGCCCTGAATCACGTACGAAATCAGTTTTTTGTATCCGTTTTTGAAGGCTGGTAATGCTTTGTTTTGGAAAGGATTAATAATGTACGGCGTAAGAATGTAGTGGTTAAAAACATACAATAACAGTAACAATGCCACAAAATTTCCTAAACCAACATTCATCAAATAACCCAACACCATAACTCCTAATAAGATAAACACTGGCCGGCGGATGGCCTTAAAGCTACGATCTGCTTCCACAGATTCTTCGTGGCGTTTCATGAACGACACCGCAAACACTGGATTGATAACGTATGCCACAAACAACGATGCAAACAAGGTGAGAATCAGCGTAATAGGCATAAACTTCATGAATTCACCAATGATGCCGGGCCAAAACAACAACGGTAAAAACGGTGCCACCGTAGTGAGTGTACCAGTCAAAACAGGTACAAATACTTCGCCCGCAGCAATTTGTACGGCTTTAACAATGCTCAATTTAGGGTATTTGTTGAAGATCCGGTGTGAGTTTTCGATAACCACGATGGCGTCGTCCACTACAATACCCAAGCCCAGCAAAAAAGCAAACAGCACAATAGTATTGAGCGAGAAACCCAACGAAGGCATAAACAAAAACGCTACTAATGCCGAAAGCGGAACAGACATGGCCACAAAAATGGCATCTTGCACACCCATAAAGAACATCAGTACCAACACAACAAAGATAAAGCCCAGAATAACCGTGTTGATGAGGTCGTTTAGGTCTGCCTTGGTACGCTCAGATTGGTCAGCCGTAATTTTAACATTCAATCCTTCCGGAAAGCGATTTTCTTCGGCGTGGGCTATGGCTTCTTCTATTTTTTCAGAAGCAATTACTAAGTTGGAGCCTGAGCGTTTGATAACGTTGAGTGTAACAACGGGCTTGTTGTCTAATCGAGCAAAATCTTGTTTTTCTTCAAAATTATCTTTCACATCGGCCACTTCGCTCAGGCGCACGGTGGCACCTGTGCTGGTACGAATAAGTAAATTGCCTAATTGATTGACATCCCTAAACTCACCCTTTACCCGTAAGGTACGGCGTATGTTATCTACGTTGAGTTCTCCTCCCGACATGTTGATGTTTTCGCCCTGAACCGTTTGTTGGATGTCGGTAAAGGTCAACCCAGCGGCTTGCATTTTGGCCAAATCCACATTGATTTGAATTTCACGGTTCAATGCCCCCACAATATCCACCCGGGTGATTTCGGGCATGGCCTCAATCTGGTCTTGCAAATATTCGGCGTATTCTTTGAGTTGCTTAACCGGAAAATTACCCGACAAGTTGATGTTCATAATTGGGAACTCCGAAAAATTCACTTCTATTACCGAAGGGTCACGGGTGAGGTCTTTGGGCAAATCATTTTTTGCTTTGTCCACAGCGTCTTCTACTCGCTGTTTGGCCACAGGCACAGCCACATCAGTATTAAACTCTACCAAAATCACCGAAACATCTTGCAGGGCATTAGAAGTAATTTTCTTTACACCCGATATAGATTTGAGTTGTTTTTCAATGGGCTTATTGATTACGTTCTCAATGTCAGCAGGGGTTGTACCAGCATACACCGTGTTGATGTACATTTGAGGTACAATAATATCAGGGAACTGCTCTTTGGGAAGGTTGTTGTAAATAACCAGTCCCCAAAAAAAGATAATAGTTGTGAACACATACACAGTGGTACGGTTGTTGGCAAGCCAACCCACCATGCGCCCAATGGCACCTTTGGCGTGTTCTTCTTGGTCTTTGAGTTGATTGTTTTGCATAGTGTTATGTTTTAGAAGCTAATCTCTTGTCCATCGGCGAGTTCTTGGTATCCTTGGGTAATAATCAAATCGCCTGCTTGTAAGCCACTGATAATCTCTACATTACCGTTGTAGTTTACGCCCATTTTTACTTTACGAGCCTTGGCTATTTTTTTATTTCCTTCGCTTAAGGCTACATACACCAAGTCGCCTTCGTCGGTAGTTTGAACCATATTTTGTGGAATAACCACCGCATTAGAAGACGTCTTGTCATTTACCAATACTGTAGCCAATTGGTTGGGTTTTACCATGCCTCCTACGTTGGGGATTGGTACTTCTATGTCGAAAGTACGCTTGAGCGGGTTTACTGTTGCACTCACAAAATTGATACGACCTGTTATTTCTTTGTCCAAATCAGGAAACTTAATAACCACAGCATCGCCTCTACGAACCGACCCCAAGTAACTGTCTGCTACTGAGGCAATTACTTTTAACTGCGAGAGGTTCACTACTCGTGCAATGCCCATGCCAGGCATGGCCATATCGCCTAATTTTGCATTTACTTTGTCCACTACACCTGTGATAGGCGAAGTAATATTGGTCATTGCAACTTGGGTTTCAAGTGTTTTTAATCGCTTTTCCAGTGCTTCTTTATTGTTTTTGGCTTGTAAAAACTGGATTTCGGTACCAATCTGTTGCGACCACAAGTTTTTTTGTTTTTCATAAACAGTGTTGGCAAGCGACCATTGATTTTTGATTTCTTCCATTGATTCTTTCAAAATAGAATCATCAATTTTGGCAATTACTTGGCCTGCGTTTACTACATCGCCTTCTTTGATGGTCATGTAGGTAATAGCGCCACTTGACCGTGGGCTAACCATGATGTTGTTTTTGGCATCAACAGCGCCTTGTACTTCAATAAAGTGTTTGAAGCTTTGAGTTACCAGTGTATCAATAGAAACGGTTTTTGTTTTGGCGTTTTCTTTCTTGGCATTAGGATCAAGTTTAGTAAGCTCAGCTTCAAGGGTTTTTATTTTACTTGTCAAATCAGCTTGCTGACTTTTCAATTCTACTAATTCAGCTTTTTTGGCATCCAATCCTGTGCTTTCAGGTTTTGAACAAGCTGCAAGTGCAAAGAGGCTTATAAATAAATACTTGGTTTTCATGGTATTATGATAAAGAATGATGAATTTGTTAGGTTTATTTTGTCGGAAATTTCCGACATTCTTGATATTTATTCGTTGTACAACCGCCCAGCAGCTTTGTCTAAGTCCACCTTGGCGATGAGGGCATTGTAGAGTGTTTGGAAATAATTAGTTTGAGCTTCTTTGAGCGATGCTTCGGCGTTTACTATCTCCAAATTAGTGCCTACACCTTCTTTGTACTTTATTTTGGTAACTCGTACTACTTCTTGCGCCAGTTCCATATTGCGCTTTTGCTCTTGTAAGGTCATCCAGTAGTTTTTGACTTGAATCTGCGCTGAACGAAGCTGTAAATCAATAGATTGTTCGAGCAAGCCCATTCCAATTTTTGTTTGGTCAAAACGATTTTTGGCTTGAACAATCTTGTACTTCTTAGAAAAACTATCAAAAATTGGAATCTGCAACGACAAACCAATAGAAGAAGCATTGAACCACGGATTAGAAAAAATATTGAACTTATCAGTACCTGTGCTCCAACCTGTGCTACCCGTCATTACTAAGCGAGGGTAATAACCAGCTTGGTTGTTCTTGATATCCAGCTCAGCCAATTTGCTATTGGTTTGCAGTGTCGAGTACTCAATTCGATTTGAGTAGTTAAACGGTTGCTGAACATCCAGCACACTTACATCATTAAGGTCAATAGCCATCAGTTTGTCGGCAAGCACAATGGTGTCGTCTAATTTATGACCCATCTGAAACTTCAATAAATAATAGGCAACTTCCTGAAAGCGAAGCACATTCTCACGCTCAGTTTTGAGGTTATTAACCTGCACAGTGAGCCTGTCCACGTCTAATTTCTCTACAAAACCCTGCTGATTAAGTGCTTTGGTATCTTTGAGTAACGAGTCGAGTCTGCCCATGTTGATGTCTAACAATTTGAGGCGTTCTTCGTTTACCAACACAGCATAATAAGCCTTCGTAATATTTTCGGCAACAGTAATTTTGGAAGCCTTAACATTCTTTTGAGCTAATTCACGGTAGATTTGCGATGCTTTAAGACCCAACAAATAAGACCCATCAAAAAGCAACTGGTTGAGGTTGATACTACCGTTGGCACTGTACTGCACACCAAACTTCACGGCAGCAACTTCGCCGTCGGCAGCACTGGGGTTAAAGGTTTTGGCAGGTACAAAAAAACGAGCAATGTTGAGGTTGTCTGTCCAACCTACGTTTCCACTAATTTGTGGCAAACCAATGGCCTTTATTTCTTGAATACGGGCCTCTGCGCTTCCGATGTCAATCTGAGCATTTTTGATACTTAGGTGGTTCTTTACACCATAATCTATTGCTTCTTTGAGCGAAAACGATTGTTGTGCAAAGCCCTGATTTACAGATAGTAATACGCCTATGGCTATGGCGCATTTATTGAGGTATGGCTTTATCATTTTACTAATTGTTTGTATAAATACGACTCATAAATTACGACTCCGTGTTCACTCAAAATACCCCGAATGAAGTGATCGAGAAAAACTAACTGGATGTCAAGCAGGTTGAATTTGTCGGGTGGAAAGAGCTGATAATCAAAGCCCATTTCAATTTCTTCCATACGCAGGCGAGACAAAATCTCAACATTCAAATCTGGCCTAAACAATCCCTCTTGAATACCTCGGAGGAGGTCTTGCCGGATACTTTCAAGCAAAAATTTTTGTTTGTGTTCTTGAAAAATTCGCCAAGCCCGTGGGTGGTATTTCTTGACATCAAAAATCAACGACGGGTTCATAGCGGCAAACTGTACTCGCATCATATCGGCCGAACGCATGATTTTTTCAATGGTATTTTCTGATACTTTATCCAATTCTTCGTACTCGCACTGGTCTTTCTCTAACTCTAATTGAACCACCTGATACACTATTTCGTCTTTGTCAGCAAAGTGTTGGTAGATAGTTTTTTTAGAGATGCCCAACTCAGCGGCTACATCGTCCATCGTTACGCTTTTTATGCCATATCGAGTAAAAAGCGCTGCTGCAGTTAGTAAAATTCTATTGCTAATGTCCATACTTTATGGGTACTGTGTGCTAATTTGTACTTCTTTACAAAACTCAGGAAACTTTCAAATGGTTCAAAGTTTCCTTGCATTTTTTTGAGGAATGGCAAAATAGTAGGACAAGTGGCGGGCGGCTTTTGAGTATAAAGACGGGCAACTTGAGCTAATATTTTAGCCGTTTTTTGATAAATAAGTCACTTTCTTGATTTTGTGTTATTGCAGTGCCTAAAAGTTATATTACTACCCAAATTTGTATTTTTTAAATAGCAATTCTTTTTGTTGGAGCTGATATGATTCAATGGCAAAGAAAAACAAGAATAAAAGTGCTTACCATGGTTTTCGGACAAACTGCTGTTTAGGCAGGTTGAAGTGTTGATTTTTGGGTGTAAAAACAAAGAGGCAAGGGGCACGTAGTTGAATCTCAATCGAAAAATCTGCAACTTGCAGGCAGATATACAAAACCTCAAGAATGGTCAGGAACCACCATTTTTTAATGATGTTGATTCATCATAAACCAGCATCATTTTGAGAAAAATAAGCACCTAATCTATTGTCACTACTTATGCAAAACATTTGTGTTTTTTGTGGGTCAAGCTCAGGACATAACCCCATTTATAAAGAAGTTGCTTATCAATTAGGCAAGTACTTGGCAGCTAATGGTCATCGCTTAATTTATGGTGGAGGTAACGTGGGGTTAATGGGCATTACTGCCGACTCTATCCTCTCGCACGGTGGCGAAGCCGTAGGTGTAATTCCTGAGTTTTTACAGAAATGGGAAGTAGCCCATTATGGCTTAACCGAACTGATTGTAACCCAAACCATGCACGAGCGCAAAACCATTATGGCCGAGCGTACCGATGCCGTGGTAACGCTTCCGGGTGGTTATGGCACTTTTGATGAACTATTTGAAATGCTGACATGGAAACAACTCAGCCTACATCAAAAACCCATCGGTTTGCTCAATGTGAACGGCTACTACGACCCGCTAATTCAAATGATTGACCGCATGGTAACAGATGGATTCTTGAAAGAAGAAAATCGTCAATTAGTGGTAGTATCCGACACAATTGAGGAACTTTTCCACAAAATGCGTGAAGTTAACCCTGCCAGTGTTGATAAGTGGGTTGACAGCTCAAAATTATAACCTTAGAGGCGCATTGCATACGCCCACAACACACAAACTTTTTGAATTCTTGCAAGATAATAGCGGTATTTACGTTATTCTACCAAAAACAATAGCCTGTATGAAGCCAGCTAAACTGCTGATTTTTAGCATAATACTTCCCTTGTCGGCCATAGCACAACAGCCCGAAAACTTAGGAAAAGCCGTTAATTCGCCCTACAACGAACTTTGCCCGGTAATGGCCCCCGATGGCAAAACATTGTATTTTGTGCGGGAGCAACATCCGCAAAACGCCAAAAAAGGTGATGATATTTGGTTCACCGAAATCACCAGTGGGCAGTTTACAGAAGCCCGCCGAATGCCCAATACCGTGAACCGTGAAGAGTTTAATACTGTATATAGTATCACCCCCGACGGCCATACCATGCTCGTAAAGGGCGCATACGTCAATGGCAATTACGAAACTCGTGGCTTTTCTGTCTGCAAAAAAGAAGGCGACGGCTGGGGGCTTCCCAAAAAATTAGAAATCCCCAATTATGAAAAACTAAGCCGAGGCTTGTATGACTGTGGCTTTTTGTCAAATGATGGCAAGGTGCTGTTAATGTCGTTTTCAGAAAAGAAAAACGGCACGGTGGACGACCTCTACGTAAGTATGCAAGACAAAGCAGGTAAATGGAGCGAACCCATGAATTTGGGTGCCGAAATCAATACACCTGATACCGAAACTACGCCGTTTTTGGCAGCAGATGGCGTTTCGCTCTATTTTTCGAGCAATCGAAAAGGTGGCTTAGGTAGTAATGACATTTATGTTGCAAAACGCTTAGACAAAAGCTGGAAACGTTGGTCAAAACCAATCAATTTGGGTGCGCCCATCAATTCAGAAGGCTTTGATGCCTATTATTCGGTTTCGGCTGCGGGAGATTATGCCTATTTGGTTACTCGCAAAGAAGGCGAAGGCAAAGGTGATATTGTTCGTATTAAGTTAAAAGAGACCACAAGCGAACCTACTACGCCAGTAGTAATGCCCCCAACTGTTGCCGTGGCTGATCCAAATCTGAACAACACGCCCCCCAAAGTAATTGAAAAACCCGTTGAAACCAAGACCAAAACGGCTGACCCTGTTGTGCTGTTAAGTGGCAAATTGTTTGATTCCAAAACTAAGAAAGTACCTGTCAACGCCAAAATCATTTACGAAGACTTAACTACCGGCACCGAAGAAGGCATTGCCACACCCGACCCCATCACGGGTGAGTACAAGATTGTGCTGCCCTATGGTAAAAAGTACGGCATTACAGCTATTATTGACGGCTATGCGCCTAAGTCTCAAAACATTGACTTGACCAACCCGGGTAAATATTTAGAAATCACGGGTAGAGACATTGAAGTACTGCCTGCCGAAAAAGGTGCTGTGGTGCAGTTAAACAACATCTTCTTTGAATACGCCAAGGCCACGCTACAAGCTGAGTCGTTTCCAGAGCTGAACCGCTTGGTCGAAATGCTTACCAAATCAGCTAAAATGACCCTCGAAATAGCCGGCCACACCGACGACAAAGGTACTGACGAAAACAACCTCAAACTCTCGCAAGAGCGTGCCGAATCGGTGCGTAACTACCTGCTGTCGAAAGGAGTAGCACCTGCTCGCCTACAAGCCAAAGGCTACGGCGAAAGTAAACCGATGGTCGCTAACGATACTGAAGAAAACCGTCAGAAAAACCGTCGGGTAGAGTTTATGATTTTGGGGAAATAGACCTGTTGAGTTACCAAGTGGCTCTCTCGATATAAACCCTACCGATACACTTAACCTCAAAACAAATGCAAAAAATACTCATCATCACAGGCGATGCAGGCGAAAGCTACGAATGCCTATACGCAAAACACCGCTTAGAAGAAGCTGGCTATCAAGCCATTATAGCCGCCCCAACCAAAAAAAAATTGAATTTGGTAATGCACGATTTTGAGGAAGGCTGGGATACTTACATCGAAAAACCTGGCTACGGTGTTTGGTCTGACATTGCTTTTAGTGAAGTGAATGTAACTGACTATCAGGCTGTTTTATTGCTGGGAGGTAGAGCACCGGAGTTTTTGCGTCATAACGATAGCGTATTAGAGATTGTAAAAACCTTTGATAAAATGGAGAAATACATCTTTTCTATCTGTCATGGCATCCAGATTTTGGTAGCGGCTGGCTTGGTAAACGGAAAAAACCTTACTTGCTACGAAAACGTGCGCTTTGAGGTAGAAATCTGTGGTGGTAAATTTGACGGCAAACACGAAGCCGTTAGAGATGGCAGGTACGTGTCGGGACAAACGTGGCAGTCACATCCAGATTTTTATAGAATGGTTTTTGAGTGTTTAAGCGAAGCTTAGACAACATGTAAATACAGTTAGCGATAAACTTTTATGGTTCAACTATAATTTATACGGGAATTGTCCGGCTGTGCGTCCCAGACTGTGCGTCCCAGACTGTGCGTCCCAGACTGTGCGTCCCAGTGGTTATACGGACAATGGCGGTCGCCGTTGCCTGTGTACCACCCGTAGTGGAACTACCGCAGTGGAACTGAGGCAACTACCGTCCTGTATAAATCAATGAAGAACCACTTTTATTTTTTAGAAGTGGTTCTCACCATAAAAAAGCAAGAGGCAGCCTATTCAATACGTCTGTCGCTTGCTTTTTCGTTTTTCTCCCTACTCAAATTCCCTATCTTTGCAGACATTTTGAATAAGTTATCAACTATTGCTTGATCAAAAGCTGATTCCTCAGCACGATTAACAGATAGCAGATAACAGATAACGATTTTCCCCGAAAATGCTAAGTAAAACCTATTCGCCACAAGAGATAGAAGATAAATGGAGTGCTTATTGGCTCTCGCACAAGCTGTTTGCTTCAAAACCGAACCCTGAGAAAGAGCCGTTTACCATTGTGATTCCACCACCCAATGTAACGGGTGTGCTACACATGGGACACATGCTCAACAACACCATTCAGGACATCTTGACTCGTAAAGCCCGCATGGAGGGCAAAGAAGCCTGCTGGGTACCCGGCACTGACCACGCTTCTATTGCTACCGAGGCCAAGGTGGTGGCCATGCTCAAAGAACGAGGCATCCAAAAACACGAACTCACCCGTGAGCAGTTTCTGGAATACGCTTGGGAATGGAAAGAAAAATACGGGGGCATCATCCTGGAACAACTCAAAAAACTCGGTGCTTCGTGTGACTGGGATCGCACCAGCTTCACAATGGATTCAGATTATTATGACTCCGTAATTGAAGTCTTTGTTGATTTGTACAACAAAGGACTGATTTACAGAGGTGTACGCATGGTAAACTGGGACCCTCAGGCCAAAACCTCTCTCTCAGACGAAGAGGTTATCATGAAAGAAGTCCAGCAGAAATTGTGTTATATTAAATACGAAGTAGTAGGAAATGAGGAGCAATCCGCACTCGGCAATCCACAATCCGACTTCGTTGTTATCGCAACCGTTCGCCCCGAAACCATCATGGCCGATGTAGCCATCTGTGTGCATCCTGACGACGAGCGTTACAAACACTTGCATGGCAAAAGTGTACGAATTCCGCTGATTAACAGAGAGATACCGATTATTACGGATGAGTATGTAGAAATGGATTTTGGAACTGGTTGCCTCAAAGTAACCCCTGCCCACGACCGCAACGACTACGAACTCGGCAAAAAACATGGTTTACCGACCATTGATTTGCTCAACGAAGATGGTACGCTCAACGAAAACGCCCAAATCTACGTAGGCCTCGACCGCTTTGCAGCTCGTAAAGCCATTCTGAAAGAACTCGAAGAAAAAGGTTACATTAAGAAAATAGAGGAATACAAAAGCAATGTGGGCACTTCTGAACGCACAGGCGTGGTAATTGAGCCTCGGCTGTCGTTGCAGTGGTTTATGAGCATGAAGGACTTGGCAAAGCCTGCTTTGGAAAACGTTGAGAACGATAACATTAAGTTTTATCCGCCCAAGTTCAAGAACATGTACCGTACTTGGATGGAAAACATTCAAGATTGGTGCGTGAGCCGGCAGCTTTGGTGGGGACATCGAATTCCAGCATTTTACCTCAAAGACGGTACCATCATTGTTGCCAAAAACAAACGAGAGGCACTTCGTAAAG
Source organism: Spirosomataceae bacterium (assembly GCA_044228045.1). Classification (GTDB taxonomy): domain Bacteria; phylum Bacteroidota; class Bacteroidia; order Cytophagales; family Spirosomataceae; genus JAXLVB01. The sequence continues at coordinate 10,201 of JBGAVQ010000070.1, read as the reverse complement.
CCCAGCATGAAAAGTTGCTCTTTGCGCTCTGCGAAGAAGACCTCGAGCAAGACCCTGACGTATTGGATACTTGGGCTTCGTCGTGGCTGTGGCCGATGGCCGTGTTCAAAGGCTGGCGCAACCCCAACGACGAAGAAATTAACTACTATTACCCTACTAATGACCTTGTTACGGCCCCTGAAATTATCTTTTTTTGGGTGGCTCGTATGATTATGGCAGGGTATTTTCTCAAAAATGAATTGCCGTTCCGCAATGTATATTTCACAGGAATTGTGCGGGATAAGTTGGGACGGAAAATGTCAAAATCGCTTGGCAACTCGCCTGACCCGCTCGAACTCATGGCCCAGTACGGTGCCGACGGCGTGCGCATGGGCATGATGATTAGCTCGCCAGCAGGCAACGACTTACCTTTTGACGAAAAATACTGTGAACAAGGTAGAAATTTCTGTAACAAAATCTGGAATGCCTATCGCTTGGTGGATGGATGGGAAGTGAAAGCGGACGGCGTAAAGGGAAAAGGTGCTACCCTTGCCATCGAATGGTTTGAAAGCAAATTGAACCAAGCCATCATAGAGGTGCAAGACCATTTTGGCAAGTTTCGTATTTCGGATGCTTTGCAGGCTGTTTACAAATTGATTTGGGATGATTTCTGCGCCCAATATCTCGAAATCATCAAGCCAGTTTACGGGCAACCCATTGACAAAGAGACTTTTGATGCTACCATCAATTTCTTTGAGCGATTAATGTGCCTATTGCATCCGTTTATGCCATTTATTACCGAAGAACTATGGCAAAACATTGGTCAACGTCAAGAAGGCGAGAGCATTTGCCGAACCGAATTCCCGAAAGCAGGCGAAGTGAATGAAACCCTCTTGGCTGATTTTGAGCGGATGTTTGAGGTAATTAGCAAAATTCGTGAGTTACGAAATACCAAACAGATTTCGCCTAAAATAGAACTACCGCTTGCCATCAAAACGGACGAACCTGCTCGTTTTCAGACACTGGATGGCATTATTCAGAAATTAGCCAATACGCTTCCAATTGAGTTTGTGAGTGAAAAAGTAGCTGATGCCATTAATTTTCTGGTGAAAACAGACGAATTTTTTGTAAACTTAGCAGGCGAAATTGATATTGAAGCCGAAAAACAGCGCATGAGTAACGAACTGATATATCAGCTTGGTTTCAAGAAATCGGTAGAAGGCAAACTGGCAAACGAACGATTTGTACAAAATGCCAAGCCTGATGTGGTAGAAAAAGAACGCCAAAAACTCGCCGATGCCGAAGCCAAGATAAAGTCTTTGGAAGAGGCGTTGAAAAATTTGTAATAATCTAAAACCATAATTTCATGTACGAAATCCTCCTCACTCTCCATTCTTATCTCCGTTGGGCCGTCGTAATTCTGGCGGTCATTGTTATTGTGAAAGCCCTCATGGGTACACTCAACAAAACCGAATTTACTGACTCTGACCGCAAGCCTGGGCTGTTCTTTATGATTTCGTGCGATGTTCAGTTACTCCTCGGCTTGATTTTGTATGCAGGTGTGAGCCCGCTCATGCAAACGGCTTTTGCTGACTTTGGTGCTGCCATGAAAAACGCTCCACTGCGTTATTTTGCAGTAGAACACATTTTGGTAATGATTATTGCCTTGGCATTGGTACACGTAGGCTATGCCAAAACCAAAAAAGGCGTTGGTACCATTGCTGCTAACCGCACTGCCCTCATTTTTTATGGCATCGCATTTTTATTGATGTTAAGTCGCATTCCGTGGACGGATAGGCCGTTGTTTAGGTAATTGGAACATAGCCCAAAAACAAAAAATCCGTAGCTCAACACTACGGATTTTTTTGCTTCTCCACTATCTCAGTGCTTTGTATTGATGAGGCTTCGTCCCAACGGGACAGTCGGTAAATAGCAAATAGCATAAGACCAAGGTTCTGCCTTGTAAAGGCAAGCGGTTTGTACCTACGGCACAAAAGAAATGCTGATGTTGGGCTTGCTATAAACCGTTTGGCGAAGCGTTGCACCGTTCCTACAAGCATTTTTCCCAATGTCACGGGCTTGCATGGATTCCAAGTCAACTAAAAACTACCTAAATGGATTCTCGATGTGGAGTATTTCAATTTTCAGTCCATGTTGCAAGTCTTATGAGAGCAAATGTGTGCAGTTTGCTTCTAAGGCAGATGCTATAATGATAGAATCAAACCATTGAAGTTGATAACGGTTTGCAATAAAAATAGCTTATCGTAGGGTGCTTAGGTGTACCGAATAAAGCTCATTATTCAATGCAATTTCATCTATAATTTGCTCTATGAGAGTCTACGAAAGCCCAACCTTACGTTTCAAAATATTGGTTACTTCCTTCAAAACTTGCGTTGAAACTACTGTAAGCGGCTGTTGAGCAACGTTCAAAGCGATTTTTTGCTTGATTGGCTCATCTTGTGCATAGCAATACAGCAAGATGTTTGAATCCAAGAATATCTTACCTTTCATTGGCTTCTTCTCTATTAAAACGATAGCTATTCAGCTTAAACTGAGCTGCTTTGTACTCTTTTTGAGGGGGTGACGTTTGTTTGTCCTCCACAATGCGTATTGCTCCCATTTTGGCTAATCCATCCAGCACGGCAAAGGCATAGTTCTGTAATAGCTCTATTTTTAACGTGGGGTCTGGCTTATCAGAATCATGCAGCAATTTTGAAAGCGTTGGTCATAGAAGGGAAGAAAACACCTGGTTTTTGGTCTAAATACTGATAAGCAACCAAAGCCGAGAAGATATGCACAGCGGCATTGAAGGGGCTTCGATGGCGAGAATGTTCCATATCGCAGAGGGTGGTCAAGATGTCAAAAACGGATTCTATGACAGCTCTTTTGTTGATGAGCAGGTTGAGGTGATTAGCAGTAGGCAAAGGCTTCATCCCCTTTTTGGGCTTGGTAATGAGCTGCAAGCCCTTTTGATAGAAGAACTCGAAAAGTGCCGAGAGGTATCCCTTATCGCCCACGCAATAGCCATCAAGGGGACAAAGTAGCTTTTGGAGTAGGCTATGGTTATTGTCACTAACATTGCCAGCACTTAACTCGAAGGAGACGATTTGGCCTAAGTTATTGATTACCAAATGTATTTTCAGCCCAAAGAACCAGCCAGTGGAAGCCTTTCCTTTGGCGGCGATGCCCTTAAAGACTTGGTTGGAGTGTTCCCGTTTGAGGTGACAGACTTGGAGTTTTTTAGCGTCTATAAAGTACAAACCCGTCCGTTTAGATTGACTTGTCGTGTAAAGCAACCAAAGATAAATCAGGTCGGCTGCCCTATGAATCAGTTCGAGAAATCGTTTGTAGGTCGGTGCGCAAGGAAAGCAGTCGGCGTGTCTGTCAAGCACTACTTGTCGGTAAAAGTACTCGAAGCACTTGTAGCCAGACAAGTGATAACAAACCAAAATGGTAGCGATTTCTGAGCCTGTTAGGGCGGGTATTCTTGTAGGTTTCTTGGGCCTAGCCCAGTAGTTTTTTGTAGTGAAGATATGCCTTGAAAATATCATCTATTTCTATGCCTCTTTGTCAATCCCTAAAAACAACCATAACGACGTTTAATGATTACGCATCTGTCCATGCAAACCCAACTTATAGCCGTCTCGACCACTTAAAAGCAACAGCATTAGTGCATTAAAACAAAAGCCATACGATAACATTAGTCTCATATATCTCGCAAGTCTAAGTTCAGACTTTGGCATAATTTATCATAAAAACTCGTATCTTGCATCACTCTGTAAGGTGGGTCTTTGGGGATTGGGATAACACACCATTACAAAGGATCTATTGAATTTTTATAAGAAACCCCTTGGACAAACTGTAAATCCTGCCAAGCGGTTTATTCGTATCTTGTTCATGGAAACCACCAATCACTTGATAACACTCCTATTTGGGGGAATATTGAGTTTAGTAGGCATAGCCTGCCAGTTATCTGACGAAACTACACCGATGTCTTCGCCAAATCCAGTTAATACTTCACCACCGACCAGTTCAGCTAATGCGCTGACTTACTTAGCCTTAGGTGATTCTTATACCATTGGCGAAAGTGTCCCCGAAGCCGACCGTTGGAGCGTGCAGTTAGCCGATTTGCTCACAAGGGATGGGATTGCAGTATCTTCTCCCGACATCATTGCTCGCACAGGCTGGACTACCGCCGAACTGTCACAGGGAATTATTGCCAGTAAAAATCAGAAGGAATACGACTTGGTTTCGTTGTTGATTGGAGTTAATAATCAGTATCGGGGACAAAGTTTAGAACGCTTCCGAACAGAATTTAGGGAGCTATTGAATACAGCTACCCTTTTTGCCAAGAATCGTCCACAGCGGGTTTTTGTGCTGTCTATTCCCGACTGGGGTGTAACGCCTTTTGGTGCTGGTGCTAACCGTGAGCGAATCGCCAAAGAGATTGATGACTTTAATGCAGTGGCGCAAGCAGCGTGCATACAGACAGGTATTGTGTATGTGGACATTACGCCCGTTTCACGTACAGCCCTCAACGATGCGTCACAAATAGCGAATGATCAATTGCATTTTTCGGGCAAAATGTACCGTCAATGGGCCGAAAAAGCATTGCCTATGGTAAAGGTATTGATCAAGAAATAGCCTACCGTTTCATCCCCGCATAAAGTCGCTCTACATCTTCCAATTTACACAGTTCAGTCCCTAGATTCATGGTGGCGGCACTGCCACAGGCCACGCCATAACGCACGGTTTCGAGTAAGTTTCTGCCTTGCGACAAACTTAAAGTCATGCCAGCAACCATGCTATCGCCTGCACCCACGGTGCTTCGCTTTTTGACAGTAGGGGCTGGAACATGCTGAATGATATCTTTACTAACCAACAACGCTCCGGCAGCACCCAACGAAACCACCACTACCTCGCAATTGCCTTTGTTGATGATGTGCAAGGCCGCCTCATCTACTTGGTCTAATTGGAGCTCCGAAACACCAGCTAAGGCACTGAGTTCGGCTAAGTTTGGTTTGAGTAGATAAACCCCCTCATTGGCAGCTTCTTGCAAGGCTTTTCCAGAGGTGTCTAAGATAAATTTTACGCCTTTTTGTTTGCAGATTTTGGCAACTTCGGCATAGAAATCACTCGGCACATCAGGGGCCAAACTACCACTACCTACCAGATACGAAAGCCCCGAAAAAGACGCTATTTTTGCTAAAAAAGCCAAATATTCGTTTTGCGAAATACTTGGGCCATCCATGCCAAAGCGATATTGCTGGTTGGTGGTAGTGTCCACCACAATAAAGTTTTCACGAGTAGCTCCTGCTATCGAAATTACCTGATAATCAAGCTGTTCTTGCGCTACGAGTTCTTGAAAAAACTGACCCGTGTAGCCTCCTGCCAAAAACAAGGCCGTAGAGTTGCCCCCCAGTTTCTTGATGGCCCGTGATACATTGATGCCGCCGCCACCGGGTTCGTATTTGGGAGGCGCACAGCGCAATTTTTGCTCTGGCACTAAGCCGTTGATGCTTGTACTTTTATCAATGCTGGGGTTCAGCGTAAGGGTCAGAATCATGGGGGATGGGAGTTTCTTTTGCAAGGTACAGGAAATCACGAAAAGAATGGCAACTATACTAAATGATATGTTCTAGCAAAACGATTATGTGCGTACCTCCTTCACATAAAAATGCGTGTCCACCGCCATAATGGGAAATTCGGTGGGTAAGTCTTGCTTAGGTATCAGTTGAAATTGATTCCTTTCATAAAAGCGTCGGGCGGCCAATAGGCGTTCGATAGTGCCTAAATAAACGGCTTTGTAGTGGTGTAGCAATGCCCAGCGCCATAATTCGTCTAACAGTTGTTGGGCAATGTTGTACTGTTTGCCCCGAAATGCAGCTTTTACAAACATTTTTCGTAGCGTACCCACTCCGTTTCCGCTGTCTAACAAAGCAATAGTACCTACTACCTCTTCGTTAATGACAGCCACCCAAAAATTACCATTCTTGACTTGACAATAGGCAGGGATATTACTCAAGTCGGGCTGGTCGGCAAGCGTAACAGGAACTTGAAACTCATTTTGCTGAATGTTCAGCACTAACGCTATTACTTGCTCACGGTAGGTATCAATATAGGGGATAACGTGCATCACTATTGGTCATCGGTTTGATGTAGGAGAGCAAAGGTAAAGCTAAAACACAACTCTTCCTGTTGTATTCTGGTTACTTTGCCCTACTTATTAAAAACGGCGTGCATTTGGGGGTACAACCTGCAATGATTGGCTGAGTGGGTATGGTCGTTTTTGTTTCTAAAACCAGTGTTTTGTGGTCGTCTTAGCCGTTATCAAAACCCTTGGTGGGCGTATAGTTGGGGTCAGCTTGGTCAGCCAAGGTAATCTCTGATTTTACAGGCCATTTCCCTTCTGTTTTTGCCTTAACAACAAACGACATCAATAGATTTGAGTCATTTTCGAGTGACAGTATTTTTGCCGTAAGCAAATTTCCGTTCTGGGTCATTAAGTTACTTGAAACAAATTCAAGCCCCACAGGTAATTCGCAACGTAATCCAATGCCCGATGCCTTTGATGGGCCTGTGTTTTTGAGCAATAGTGTTATTTTTACCTCGTCCCCTACCTTGGGCATGAGGTCTGTGGCATCCATCAACAAGCTCAAATTGACCGCTTCTGTCGGAATGGGAATTGGTGGAATAATTGGCGTTACAGGGATTGTCACCGTTTCGCCTTTGGCCTCAAGACTAAAACTCACTTGGTCGTCTTCGCCATTGCCTATGCCGTTGTTGGGCGTAGAGTCTGGGTCTGACTGGTCGCTTGAGGTGATTTCGGCAGTTGTGGTTATTTTGCCAGCACTTTTCACTTTTGCTTTAAACGACAGCACCTGATACCCCGCCGCCGGAATGGTGAGAATGGTGGCCATGAGTGTATTCCCTTGCAGTGTCAGCAAATTACTCGATAAAAACGCCAAACCTGCTGGTAAGTTGATTTGAGCTTTCACATTAGAAGCATTTGCCTGGCCGTCGTTCCAGATTACTAACGAGAGCGTTACTTCATCGCCAACCTTGGGGTATAGTTCTGTAGCATCCATCGAAACCCGCAAATCTGCCTGTGTGGGCGAGCCAGTTACTGGGGCAGGAGGCGTGGTTACAACCGAAGGGGCTGTGGGAGGCAACGGAATATTGATATCTTCTTTGCCTTTAGGGTCGTCTTTATAGTCACCTACTGGGAAGTCGTAAAAGGCAAAGGTTCTCATTCCACGAGGGTTTTTGAGCTGTGGGCCATCGTAATAGTCGGAGTATTGGTCTGAAAAATAGGCGGGAAGATATGTGATTTTGGTGTCAGCAAACGAGCCGTTTAATTTCAACAACACGGTATTGCCCGATGCCGAACCTGATTGGATTAACCCTGTTTTTCCTCCTAAATAAAAGTAATCTTTCATTTTTCGGGTTACAAATACGCCTTTTTTTAAGAGGACTGTATCTGCCGGAAATACAATAGGCATGTCAAATTCGAGGGCAATCTCGTTCTTGGCTGCTGAGGTATAGTATGCCTGCTTAATGTTAGCTGAGTTAATGTTTTGTACATCTGCCGACCCATAAAAGTCTCGAGCCAGTATTCTGAAAGCCTCTGCTGCCGTCTGTTTATGGCCATCAACTTGATAATGAACCCCATCGTAGTTCATTGTGCCTACGGTAGCAATCGTTTCGACATTCGGATATAAGCCTTTGGTTCGTCGTTGAAAATCTCGGACGTATTTACCAGCATTTTCGAGTGGAAAAGCCAAAATATTTACCTGAAACACATAGATTTTTTGTGCTGAAGGATAATCTAATTTCCAGAAATTGTAGAGTGTATTAAAATTAGTTGGATATCCGGGCGCATTGCCGCTGGTTTCGTTTTCGCCTTGTCGCCATAAAATAGCCTTGATATTATGCTGAACGCCTGCTTTTTGTACTCGATACAACAAGCGACCATACGCAGTACCAAAATCGGTTGGATTAGCGGTGTTGCGAAGAATATTATACTCAATAGAAGACCCACCCGAAGCCCCATTGATAACACAGGTTGGTATGCCGTATTTTTCAATGATGTATCGTTGCAATTCCATACCCCATATTCCAACCACCGCCATACCTTGCCCGCTATAATTCCAAAGGGTGTCTTGGGGGCTGTAACTGTCGTAGTTATTGTTATTGGTATAAACACCAAACGAGCGAGCATATTCGTTTTGATACGAATACCCTGGCACTCCTGCTGAAGCATTTGACTGACCATTTATCAGAAAAACATCCCCAGCCACTACATTATTTCGACTGGCTACAAGTGAAGAATCCCCTGATTTACAGGCGTATATCCGAAAATTATATTCTGCTAATTCTGCTTTAATTTCAGCACTCATGGCAAAATTGGCAACGCCATCTGAATAATTTAGGGCAACTGTTTGATAGTGGTATGGTTGATTGTCTCGATAAACCCACAGCGACATTCGAGTGTATCCGGCAGTTGCAATTTTTCCTGTAATTGGAATCGTCGCTTTGTTTTGGGCATCACGTGGGTATAATTGCAAGTTGGCAGGGAGTCGGCTAAAGGTAACCGACTGGGCCTGTAGGGTACTAATCGTGAGCCACGCACACAGTCCAAATACCCATAACTTCATTGATTTTTGGCGGATTTTCATTCGTAATTGGGTCGTTTTCAACACATCCCGCAAACAAAAAGCCTTTCTGCGGGGTCACACAGAGAGGCTTGTACAATAAAAGTGCCAAAATTAGTTATAGCCTATAGTTAGTAACCAAATTTTGATTTTCGTTTTCGTTATCAATATGGAGTTCCGTAACTTGCAAGCCATCTAACCACATTTTCAATACGTATGTTACTCCGAAAACTCCTTCACTATCAAGCTCTTGACAACACCACTCACTGGGCTTTGCTTATTTTACGAATTGGTGCATCATTCTTTTTAATGTATCATGGCTTCGAGAAATTGGAGAACTTATTAGCAAATAATTCTGCTGATTTCCCAGATCCGTTCAATGTAGGTGCTCGTGCTTCTCATGGGCTTTCTGTTTTTGCAGAGTTTTTCTGTTCTGTTTTCTTGATGTTGGGCTTGTTTAGTCGGTTTGCCCTTATCGTCCTTATTTGCAATATGCTTATTATCATTTTTATCATCCATGCGGCTGATCCATTGAGCGACAGAGAACACGCCTATCTCTTTCTGATTCCGTTCATGAGTTTATTCTTAACAGGCCCGGGTAAGTTTTCGTTGGATGCCTTTCTTTTCAAGAAGCCTTAAAAACAAGAAAGGCATCCATCTGGATGCCTTTCTTGTTAATGACGAATTAAACCTAACTTTTTGGTGCTGGTGTATTACCACCCTGCTTTGGTGCTGGTGCAGCGCCTTGTCCTTGTTTTGGAGGAGTACCTGGTGCTGGTGCCGGTGCTGTCGGATTGAGCAATTCTTTTACGGCAGCATCGTCGGGGGCCAACTCAAGTGCTTTGTTTGCATAGTCTTGCAATTTGGCAGCATCTGCTTTGGTAGCATACCAGTACGCTAAATATTTGCATGATTCTAACAAATCACGCTTATTCTTTTCTTTATTGGCAGCATCTGTCCAGTTCATTTCCACAAATTTTTCATAATGTGGTATTGCCTGTCCGCCTGTTTTGTCCACATCAACCAATAGGTTTGCTCTGGCTCTCCACAAGTGTTGAGGCGAATACGTTTGGTTTACAGCAGCAATAAGAGCAAATGCTGAATCTGATTTTTGAGCCAATGAAACCATGCTGAGGGTATCTTTAGCTGTTTTGGCTCCGGCAGCGGCAAAGTAATACGAACGACCTAATGCCATGTACTCGTTGGTACCTACTCGTTCTTTTTTCGCTGTTTTCCAAGCCATTACGTTTTTATACATCTCAGCGGCTTCTTTGTATTTTTTCTGGTTTATGTACAGAATATTGTACAATTCCAAGTAGTAATTCTCGTTGGTATCAACTGGTGCAGCCATCATGAGGTACTTCATGGCTTCTTCGTCTTTCTTCAATTTAGCGTAAGACTTACCCAAATATCCATAGTCAGAAGTCAATTGCTTCTCTTTTGGAATTATTTTCAAAAGTTGCTCTAAGTTTTCAACACCCAAATCATACTTCTCTGTTTCGTAATACGAGTATCCGTACATACGAGGGATGTCGGGGTCATTGACTTTACCCTTTAATTGGTTCAAC
>JBGAVQ010000069.1:0-22408 GCA_044228045.1 Spirosomataceae bacterium | reverse complement strand
CGATAAAAATTCAATTCGCTTAATCCACTTGGCTCCTTTCCAGGCATACAACTGTGGGGTAATCATGCGTACTGGCCCGCCGTGTTCTTTTGGCAAAGGCTCACCATAAACAGTATGCACCAATAGCACATCAGGCTTTAGGGCTTCTTCGAGTGCTACATTAGTTGTGTAGGTATCGTACCCATAGCACAAAATGTGCGTGGCGGTTTCTTTGGGTTGTACCAAAGCCGCCAAGTCTATTAGACGTACGCCCTCCCACGACATATCCATTTTTGACCACGTAGTTACACAATGAAAATCACTGGTATCATGGGTTTGAGGCAATGCCCTAAAAGCATCCCATGTTAGCACCAATGGGTTTTCTACTTCTCCATCAATAGTTAGCCGCCAGCGGTCAAGTGGTACGGTGGGGTGATAGCCTAAGTCCAACACAGGCCACTTTACTGTAGTGGTTTGGCCAACAGGCACTTTGGGCATACCGTGTCGGTTTTCGGGGCCATTACCCATCGGACGCAGGTCGGCTACCGATGGCGTACTTTTCATTTTCTCTTCAAAACGAGCCTTTAGTTTCAGTCTTGCCTCTACTATTCTATCAAGTTTATCGCTACTTTCCATGTATTATTGATATATACGAGCTTTTTGCTCAATTGGTTGCTTTGGTTTGTATTTGAACAACGAAAATTGCTACTTTGTTTCTTGAAAAACCAAACTATGGAAAACATACACACTGTAACTGCAAAAATTGGTCAAGAACCATACCGTACCGAATTACGAACAACGAATCACTTGGTAATAGCTGATGAAAGTCCTACTGTGGGTGGTGCAGACCTCGGCTTTGCACCTACCGACTTGCTGGCAGCGAGCTTGGCAGCATGTACAGCCATTACACTACGCATGTATGCCGAACGAAAAGGCTGGGCTATTGGCGAAATAGATGTAAAAGTATCTGTAATGAGTGAGAAAAATGGGCAATCGCTTAAAACAATCTTACAAAGAGAACTTGTTTTTGAAGAGGTGGTTCCCGAAGATCAACGTCAACGGCTTCTACAAATTGCTAATGTTTGTCCTATTCATAAAACCTTGACGAATCCGATTGAGGTATTGACGGAATTGGGTTAGAGCCGAGAGTTTAAGACAAGAGAAAATTAGACAAGAGATGTGAGACAGTAGCAATAAAAAGAGATTGAGAAAAAATATTGGAGTGTTATGGAAATTAAAAAGAAGTATTCAAACGGCGAAGTAACCGTAGTTTGGGAACCAGCCAAGTGTATTCATTCTACCATTTGTTGGAAAAAACTACCACAAGTATTTGACCCACGCAAGCGCCCGTGGATAACACCAGAAGGTGCTGACACTCACACGATTGTAGAACAAGTAAAAGCTTGCCCGTCGGGAGCATTGAGTTATTTTATGGATAATGCCGACGAACAAACACCCGAAACAACTACCGAAACGGTGATTGAACTACTGCCCAATGGTCCGCTATTGGTATATGGCACTATCAAAATAAAAGACTCAATAGGTAACGAAACCATCAAGAGCCAAACAACGGCTTTGTGCCGATGTGGCTCATCACAAAACAAACCCTATTGCGACGGCTCACATGTGAGGGTAGGCTATACAGCCTAATTTTGGATTGGTGATTTGGGATTTTGGATTAGTTTTTCAATCCCAAATCATACCTCCACAATCCTCATTGTTTTGGCATAGTGGCCCTCAATGGCTTCCAAACGTTATTTTTGGGGTTGATGTCTGGTAGTTTTTTGTCGGGGTCAAGCGTAACCGATTTGATGGGTTCTTTTGATGGATAACTGAATGTCCAGCTACCGCCTCGTTGCCAGATTTCAACGGGCAGTTTTACTCGCTCTCGCTTACCGCTGAGGGTTTCTATTTCGGCTATTACGGGCATTGCCCATTTTTCTAAGTTTTCAACGGTGATGAGTGCGCCTTTTTGGGGGTCTAAGTCCACGTATGTGACCTCGCTAACGGCTTGATCTATTGTCCAGTTTTTAAAAAACCATCCTTTCCAAAACCATCCTAAATTTTCGCCAGCTGCATTTTCTATGGTTTTAAAGAAATCAAACGGCGTAGGGTGTTTATATGCCCAACGGTTGATATATTGTTGCAGGGCATAGTCAAAGCGTTCTTCGCCAAGTACCTGCTCCCTGAGCATTTTAAGGCCAATAGCAGGTTTAAAGTAGGCCGCCCATCCCAGATTTCGCTCTTGAATTACCTCCGGAATCGCCATTATGGGATCAGCGTCAGGCGCATAAATAGCAGGAGCTAACAGGTGCATATCTCGCATAAAAACAAAATCACCTGAGTTGGCAAATTCGCCGCCGTTAAACTCGTCTGTCGAAATAGTGTTAATGAAGGTATTAAGCCCTTCGTCCATCCAGCCGTATTTGCGTTCGTCAGAGCCAACTATCATCGGAAACCACGTATGGCCTAACTCGTGGTCAGTTACACTCCACAGAGCAGCTCCTTTGCTTTTGTAATCACAAAAAACAATACCAGGGTATTCCATGCCGCCTACAATACCACCCACATTAGTTGCCACAGGATAGGGGTATTCGAGCCATTTGTTTGAATAATGCTCTACACAACTTTTGGCAAATTCGGTAGAGCGATTCCATGCATCGGGTGTTGCACTTTCGGCAGGGTACACCGACTGCGCCAAACATTTGCGACCGCTCGGCAAATTGATACGAGCCGCATCCCAAATAAAGGATTTTGAGCTTGCCCAAGCTACATCACGGGCATTTTTGATGCGAAACTTCCACGTAAGCCATTCTTTATTGCTTGGGCGGCTTTTGGGGTCAAGCACCTCAGTTTTTGAGCGAATCGTTACTGTTTTATCGCTATTACTGGCTTGCTCCATACGCTTAAGTTGCTCATTTGTAAGTACATCAGGTGCATTTATCAATTCGCCTGAACCCATTACAATATGACTCGCCGGAGCAGTAACGGTGTATTCGTAGTCGCCATAGTCAAGATAAAACTCACCTGCACCTATGTAGGGTAGGGTATTCCAGCCATCCACATCGTCATAGACGCACATCCGAGGAAACCATTGAGCAATTTCATATATTCGTCCGTTTTGCACCTCCAAGGTTCCCATGCGGTCAGAGCCATTTTCAGGAATTTTGAATGAAAATGTCAGGCTAATTTTCAACATATCTCCACCAGCATTCATGGCTTCGGGCAGTTTGATTTGTAGCCGAGTATCCGAAACAATGTAATTAGCCTTCTGAACTTTATTGTTTTTCAAAATGCTCACTGTTTGCACTTGAAGACCTCCGTCAAACCCTTGATTACCAAATCGTGCGCCTTCAAGTGGAGTGGTCAAGGCACCTCTCGAATCGGTACGAAATTGGTTTTGATCCAAATACAACCACAAAAATGGCAATTTATCGGGGCTGTTGTTGGTGTAGGTAATGAGTACATCACCCGTAATTAAGTTATTAGCTTCATCCAATTTAGCATTGATTACATAATCAGCCCGATTTTGCCAATAAGCTGGGCCTGGTGTGCCTGAGCCACTTCGATACGTATTGCCAGGATGGTAATTGAACAGCGGGTGAAATAGCTCTCGATGGTCGTAGTTGGAGGTTTGGGCAAAAACGCCAAAAGCACTAAATGTGAAGAAATAAAAAAAAATTTTGCTTGGAATATTCACGGGGAAAAAATTTGCTAATTTGGAAATGTGAGAATGTGTGAGTTTGACCATGAAGAAATTGCTCAATCAAACTATTTGTTACACAAAGAAAATAACAAGTTTGGTAGGATACAAATTGCAAGGAAAACGACAATTTTCTAACTTGCTACAAAAAGTCAAATTAAAGATGGAAGTAGCCGCCCCGCCATTCGTATCAGTTGAGAAGTATTTAGAAGCAGAATATCGCTCTCAAAAACGCCATGAGTACCATGCTGGCGAAGTGAGGGCAATGGGTTATGCCTCCGAAGAGCATGAATTGATTGTAAGTAACTTCGTGGCATTTTTTCACAATTGCTTACGAAACAAAAATTGTCGGGTTTATCCCAGCAATCGAATGTTGCATATACCCGAGTGTGAACGTTTTTTTTATGCTGATGTGATTGTGGTTTGTGGGCCGACGGAGTTTTTTCAGTACAAGAAAAAAATGAAAGCTACGCTCAATCCAAGTGTAATTATTGAGGTATTATCTGATTCTACAGAAGCCATTGACCAAAACGAAAAATGGCATTGTTATCAGAAAATCAAGTCCTTACGAAACTATGTACTGGTTTCGCAACAAAGCCCCTTTGTAGAGATTTATCGCCGTATCGAAGACACCAACGACTGGTATTACACCTCAGCCAATGACTTATTGCAACGGGTAAAAATTGGCGACTGTGAAATGAGTCTGGAGGAGATTTATGAAAATGTGATTAGTAAGTCTATCTAATTACTGTATGCCCAATCATTCATACAAATACTCCTTAGCAATGGGTTTGCAAACCCATTGCTAAGGAAAGTACAAGATAGATTTGAGATTTTCCACTTTTGGCAATTTTCAGATTCATGCTCTATCTCTAAGCGAGATCCCTATCCCAACAAAAAGAGTTGCCGTAACACAGCAACTCTTTTTGTTAAACTTCAACTCCCTTTATTGTGAACTGTAAACTCTTATTCCACCTTCACTACCCTTTTGCTCTGCTTGCCGTTTTTGCTTTGGGCTTGTATCAAATACAAACCGTCTTTATAAACTGACATATCTATCTCTTTACGATGAGTTGTTGTCTCTTCTGACAAGTTCCACGCTGTCAGCGAGTTACCTGTGGCGTTGTAGAGTTGTAACTTCAAGGATGAAGGCTCTTTTAGTCGTACTTCTACTGTGAGTAGCTTGCTGGTTGGGTTGGGATAAGCGTTGATTTCCATGTCTATCTCTTCTGCCTCTTCGCTGGCTATTCTTGTACCGCCGCACGCTTGTACTACTACTGAGACCGTTGCCGTTGAATAACATCCTGTGCTACCTGTTACAGTTAGGCTATATACACCTCTCTGTGCTGTGTTTGTTGCAGCTACGCTTGGAGTCTTCAAGCTCGAATTAAATGATTTGGGGCCTTTCCATTGATAGCTTTCTCCCACGGTATTGGCCGTTAGCCTGATGGATGAGCCTATACACACCGGACTATTACTTGATGCCCATGCCGTTTGGGAGGCTGGTACACTTACACTTACTGAGGCCAACGAGATGCAATTGTTGTAGGTAACACTCACCGTGTAAACTCCTGCTTTGGCTTGGCTCATGTTTTTTACTGCTGGTTTGGCCGAGTTGCTGCTAAAACCTGCTGGTCCCTGCCATTTGTGTGCGCCAAGTGGCGAAAAGGTAGTGGACAATTGCAAACTACCTCCTGAACACGCTACGCTACTGGCCAAGGCCGTAAACGGATACGTGATGCTAACACTCACACTGCTTAACATATCAGCGGTGCAGCCGCCTATGGTTCTCGTAGCCTCTACGGTATAAGTACCCACTGCTGTTTGCAAGCCAAACTTGATGCTTGAACCCGTGCCAGATATAGGACTGCCCACAGCACTTGCGCCGTTTTTGAGTTGATACATTACACCTGTTTCGGAGCCAGACAAGCCAATGGCTACCCCCGTGCCACCCTGACAGTAACTACCTCCACCTGTAACGGTAAAACTACTGGGACAGCTCTTGTACACCCGCACATGACCACGCCCAGTACCACCGCCAGCGTTTGCGGACGCCCCAATGGCAAGGGTACTGCCATCGGCGGAGAGCGACACGGAACGGCCTGATTGGTCATTATCCGCTTCGCCGTCTATATCTGCCCCTTGTTGGGTCCAGATGCCACTCATGTTTTTGTACACCCGCACATGGCCACGCCTATAACCACCGCCAGCTTTAAGTCGAGCCTCAATGGCGACGGTGCTGCCATCAGCTGAGAGTGAAACAGGAGAGCCTGATCCGCCATTATCCGCTTCGCCGTCTATATCTGCCCCTTGTTGGGTCCAGGTGCCACTCATGTTTTTGTACACCCGAACATGACCACGGTTAGAACCACCAACGCCAGCGTTGTAGGGAGCCCCAATGGCAACGATGCTGCCATCGGCTGAGAGTGAAACAGAATGGCCTGATCGGTCATAATCCGCTTCGCCGTCTATATCTGCCCCTTGTTGGGTCCAGGTGCCACTGATGTTTTTGTACACCCGCACATGACCACGCCAAGTACCACCACCAGCGTTGTAGGGAGCCCCAATGGCAACGGTGCTGCCATCGGCTGAAATCGAAACGGAAGAGCCTGATCCGTCAGAATCCGCTTCGCCGTCTATGTCGATGCCCAGTTGAGTCCAGGTTTGGGCGTGGAGCGAGGCAGAAGCCAATAAGGTGATAGAGAGTAACAGTACCAACCGAGGTAGGTTCAATCGCTGAAATTTGTCTTTCAGATGGATAAAGTGGAGGAATGGGTAGCAATAATGCATATATTTTGAGTTTAGTTTAATTATTTTTTCAAATATCAAAAAAACTTTGTGCTTTTTAAAGTTTTTAGTTCACATATACTGAGCGTTGGTTGTTTCTCTATCCCAACAAAAAGAGTTGCCGTAACACAGCAACTCTTTTTGTTAAACGCCAATTTTATAGGTGGCGTCGGGTATTTCTAAACTGGTTTGAGGAGAAGCAGTTCACAAGGAGTACATTCATCCTGTGGCTTGTTTTCTCACAAGTTACTTGCTTGCTCTACACCTTCACCAACTTCCACTTGCCTCGTCGGAACAAGACAATGGCAAAGATGGCCATTAAGGATTCGCTAATGGCAACAGAAACAAAAACGCCCATCGGTCCAAACTCCCACTGCTGTGCCAATAAGTATGCAAGCGGTATTTCAATTGCCCAAAAACACACCAAGTTCATCAGCGTAGGTGTGCGGGTATCGCCTGCGCCATTGAAGGCTTGCACCAGCACCATACCGTTTGCAAAAAACACATAGCCGAGGCAAATCACTCGCAAACATTGTACACCTGTTTCTATGGATTTGGCTTGGTCGGTAAACAAGGCAATTAGCGATGGCGCAAAGGCAAAAAATACCACCGCTACTATCGCTAAAAATACCGTATTGAAATACGCCGCTCGCCAAGCTGATTTTTCGGCTCGCTCGGGTTGATTAGCACCTAAGTTTTGCCCCACTAATGCCGCTGCCGCATTGGCCATGCCCCACGAAGGTAAAATGGTGAAAATGATAATACGAATGGCAATGGTATAACCAGCTACTACTTCGCTACCAAACGATGACAAAATACGAGTTAAGAACACCCAACTTGCCGAAGCAATAATGAATTGAATGGTGCTTCCTGATGCCAATTCCATAAACTTTTTGATGAGTTCGGGGCTTGGGCGAAGGTCTTTCAACGCAATTTTGATGGGCAATGTACCATCGCTTAGTTTACGAAATTGATATAATACACCTAAAGTACGCCCTGTGGTGGTAGCAACAGCCGCCCCCAAAACACCCAATTTTGGAAAAAACAAAAAGCCCAATACCAGCACCGAATCTAATAAAATATTGACAGTATTTGCCACCACCAACGAACGCATGGCATAGGAGGCATTACCAGCTCCCCGCAAAGCACCACTCAATGTATAAAGCAAAATAATGGCTGGTGTGCTGGCAAACATCAAACGGGTGAAGGGCAAACCATTGGCTATTACGGCTTCGCTGGCTCCCATGACTCGCAAAATATCTTCGGCAAGTACAAATGATGGTATGCCAATCAGTAAAGCCAATACAATAGAAATAAAAATCACCTGACCGGCTGCTTCGCTGGCTCCTTTTTCGTTGTTTTCGCCTATTCTGCGTGAAATAATTGCTGTTGCAGCCACACTAAAACCCCAAGCGATAGAATAAATAATTGTCAAAACCGATTCGGTTAGACCCACTACCGCTACTGCATCAGTGCCTACTTGCGACACAAAGGCCACATCTACTACTGCAAAGACGGATTCGAGACTCATTTCGAGTATTGAAGGCACTGCCAACATAAAAATGGCTTTGTTGATACTGCCCGTTGTAAAATTGTTTTCGTCGCCTCGTAAGGCTTCAAGAAAAAGTGTAAAGATTTTTTTCATCTATAAAATCGTTTGTTGAATGCTAATAAGTACCTCCCTGAAATTAGTTTATAGTATTGCTTCCACCCCTTAGAGAAAACTTTGTCCTCCCTGGCGGAGGTGTCCGAAGGACGGAGGTGGACTGCCCAAATAGATTCAATTATTTTTGAACAACTACTTATTTATTAAACCAAATTCTCAACAGAATCTGAATCAAGCGAGATAATTATTAGCAAGTTTTAGATAGAGCGTAGCCCCGAAGCGAAGAAACCCAACCCCATTTCGTTTCGTAGGCCACTAAAAACAAAAATCCTGACAAGCTACCCATTGCCTGCTTTACACAGCAAAACCAATCGAATGGTATAATTCGACTTTGTTTTGCCCTACAAGGCATGGGTGTTATCAGAACTTCATGGGCTGAAAAGCGATTATCGGGGGTTGAGCAATAGAAAATTGCGTGGCAAAAGTAGTAAAAACCAGCAAATTACAACAAAGCATCCCACAAAATTTCTACTGGATGAAAAGCCGTTCGCCCAGTACCGTCATGAATCTGATGACGGCAACTTGTGCCAGGGGCAGCAATGATAACTTCTTCGGATTGCTTACGAACTGTTGGAAAAAGAACCAATTCACCTATTTTATTTGAGAGTTCAAAATGTTCTTTCTCGTACCCAAACGAACCAGCCATGCCACAACAGCCACTCGGAATGAGTTGTACTTCGTAGTTTTGGGGAATTGAGAGCATTTTTTTTGTAGGAATAACCGATGCAACAGCTTTCTGTTGGCAATGTCCATGTAACTTAACAAGTCGCTTCTCTTGAGTAAATTGGTCTTTTTTAATATGTTTAGCTTCGATTTCTTTAGCAATAAATTCATCAATCATTAACACATTGCTGGCCAAGCGTTTGGCATCTTCTACCAAGTCGTCAGGCACTAAGTCGGGGTATTCATCTCTAAAAGTCAAGATAGCAGACGGCTCAATGCCAATTAAGGGGGTTTCGGCAGTGATTACGTTTTTGAGTAAACGAATATTTTTCTCTGCAATCTTTTTGGCATCTTTCAGTAAGCCCTTAGACAATTGCGGCCTGCCTGACTCAATATGCTCAGGTACAAGCACTTGATAACCTAACTTTTCTAACAAGAGTATTGCTTTTTTGCCAATTTCTACGTCGTTGTAGTTAGTAAATTCGTCAATAAATAGGTAAACTACCTTAGTCGAGGAAGTCATGACAGTCGAAAGAGTCGAAGAAGTCAAGATAGTCGGAGGAGTCGAAGTTTTAACACTCGACTTCTTTTGACTATTTTTGATTTTACTTGACTCATCTCGACTTCCCTCGACTTCTCTCGACTTTTCTCTATTGGCCATCCAATTTTTCAAGGTAGTCTTGGCTACCAACGGCATCGTTCTATCTGGGTGAAAACCAACCACTTGGTTTGCTATCCGGCGGAGTGGTGCATTTTCAAAAATGAAATTATATGCCCAAGGCACATACGAGGCTACTTTGGTCAGTTTTGAGAAATTACCGACTAACCAACTCCGAATGGGTACACCGTTGGTTTCGTAATAATTTTGGAGAAACTCCATTTTCAACTTAGCTACAT
Source organism: Spirosomataceae bacterium (assembly GCA_044228045.1). GTDB lineage: Bacteria > Bacteroidota > Bacteroidia > Cytophagales > Spirosomataceae > JAXLVB01. Next base: position 12,713 of record JBGAVQ010000069.1, on the reverse strand, counting down.
CAACATTCGACGGACATTCAGCCTTGCAGCCTTTGCAAGCCAAGCACAAATCCATTACTTCTTTTACCTCTTTACTATCAAATCGGTTGAGTTTATCAGAGTTAGTTAGGGCTTCTCGCAAAATATTGGCTCTGGCACGGGTGGTATCTTTTTCGTTGCGGGTTGCCATATAACTTGGGCACATGGTGCCACCGCTTAGATGAGTTTTGCGGCAATCGCCCGAACCGTTGCACTGCTCGGCGTGCTGCAATACATTTTGGTTATGAAATCGAAAATGGGTCTGAAAATCAGGCGTTTTGTGGTCGGCTTCATATCGTAAAAATGTGTCCATAGGTGGAGTATCCACCACTTTGCCTGGGTTAAAAATATTATCAGGATCCCACGTACGCTTGATTTCCTTCATCAACTCATAATTGTGTTCGCCCACCATTAAGCGAATAAACTCGCCACGCAAACGCCCGTCGCCATGTTCGCCCGACAATGAACCTTTGTATTTTTTGACTAAATGGGCAATTTCGGTAGCTATGGTTCTGAATTGCTGGTGTCCTTCTGCTGTCTTGAGATTGATAATGGGTCGCAAATGCAACTCCCCCGAACCCGCATGGGCATAATGCACCGAGTACATTTGATGCTTGGTTAGTATCTCATTAAATTCTCGAATATAGGCAGGCAAGTCATTGACATCCACGGCAGTATCTTCAATAACAGCAACGGCTTTTTCGTCGCCAGGCAGGTTTGAAAGCAAGCCTAAGCCAGCTTTTCGGAGATTCCAAACTTTTTTGCTATCGTCGCCATAGACCATTGGAAAATGATAACCTAAGCCTAATTTCTTCAATTCTGCAATTAGGCGTTGGGCTACTTCGTCAATCTCTGCCTGCGTGTCTCGCCGAAACTCCACCACCAAAATAGCCGCTGGGTCCCCCTCTACAAAAAAGCGATTTTGGCGTTGCTCGGCATTGGCTTTGGTACATTCCAACACATAATGATCCATCAGTTCGCTGGCCGACGGCTTGTATTGCATGGCCACAATATTAGCCCTAAGCGACTCATCAATGCTATTAAAGTGAATACAAACCAGACCAATCTCGCTGGGTGGCAAAAGTGATACATTCAGTTTTATTTCTGTCAAAAAACAGAGTGTTCCTTCTGAGCCAGCAATCAAGCGACAAAAGTTGAAGTCTGGCCCAGCTTCTGTGAATGGAGCACAGTCAAGAAGCATATCGAGGGCATAGCCTGTGTTACGCCTTTCGATGGATGTTTTAGGAAATTCCTTGCGGATTTGGGCTTGGTTGGTGGGGTCTGAAAGAAGAGAAAATGTTTTTTGATAGATTTCCCCTAAAAGCTGCGAAGCCCCTAAATCTCCAGAGGGGACTTTAATATTGCTAAATTCGGCCTCAGTACCGTCTGACAGAATCGCTTTTACTTCAAGCAAATGTTCACGGGTAGAACCATAAACCACTGAGTTAGAGCCACATGAATTATTGCCAACCATTCCACCAATCATAGCACGGTTGGCAGTGGAAGTTTCTGGACCAAAATAGAGTCCGTAGGGCTTCAAAAACAAATTCAACTCGTCTCGCACTACGCCAGGCTGCACCCGCACCCAATGCTCCTCGGCATTGACCTCCAAAATGCTGGTAAATGTTCTGGAAACATCCACCACAATGCCATTGCCCACCACTTGCCCTGCCAACGAGGTGCCAGCTGTGCGAGGAATGAGAGAAGTTTTGTGAGAGCGAGCAAAAGCAATCAGCGTTTTGATATCGGCAATTGATTTCGGTATAGCAACCGCCAAAGGCATTTCTCGATAGGCTGAGGCATCGGTGGCATACAGCGTCCGCATGACGGTGTCGAAATGGAGTTCGCCATCAAGTTGCTGGGCCAGTTGCTCTAACTGTGGTTTCAGGGTAGCCAGTGAAGGCACTAAACTTTGGGTCATTTTTGAAATTATTGAGCCACAAAGTTACAAGCTAAGTAATGATGAATAATAAGTGATGAACGATAAATTTCACAACAATTTAACTATCAGCACATTGAAAACAATAATGGACAAGTATTTGTCAAGAAACCTATTAAAAACACATCAAATGATTTCAATTTTACCTTGCCAATCGTTGAGGATTGGGTCGTTAGCATCACAAGAAGTCACCAAAATCTGAACGTCTTCTGTACCACAAATCTGGTGGGCAGCCGAAGTATTTAGTTTTTCGGTAGTAGCACATACCACAGTTTGACGAGCAGAAGCCAACATTCTGCGTTTTTGGATAGATTCTTCGTAATCTCGTAGCGAGAAGCCTTCTTGTGGATGTGCACCCACCACACCCATAAAATAAAGATCCGCTTTGAGATATTTAATTTGCTCAATGGCTTCGTGGCCTGTCGTAATTTGGTAACGTTTGTGAAACTTACCTCCCAATAAAATTACCTCTGCCTTGGGGTGGTCGGCCAATGACATCGCCAAGGGTGGGTTGTTAGTTACAATCGTTATTTCTAACTGGTGTGGCAGGTGTTCGGCAAGGTATAAGTTGGTAGATCCGCCATCTAACAGCACAATTTGACCGTTTTTCAACAATCGTATTGATTTTTTGACCAAGGTCAAAATTTCGTTGTTGGGTATGCCCATTTCTTCCCTTACTTTCATAGGTAAGTAAGAGTTTTCAATGGCCGCCCCATGAATCTTGCGCAACAGTCCTTTTTCTTCAAGTTCAATGATGTCTCGTCTAATACTATCATAAGACACACTAAACTCTTGGCTCAGCGAAACAAGCGTCACTTTCTTGTCTTTTCTGAGTTTATCCAAAATCCAATGTTGTCGTTCGTCTTTTAACATAATTTAGGGAAAATTGAATTCTTTTGCAAATAAATGCAAAAATCTCTTGATAATTAACAAACAAAATCAACTATTTTGACTGTTTATGTTGCAATGTTTGAGAATTTACTTAACTATCTTCTGGCAAAGTACACAAAATCAATCAGTATTAAACTCCAACGTGTTCCACTTTAAAACCTTATTTTCATCCAATTAATCCTAATTCTTTGGGTTTTATTCAAAGAATTTTAAAAGCCGAAAATTGGATTTAAGAAACTTTTTATTGTAATTTGCTATTTGTAAATAAGTAAAATTTCTACTTATTCTTGGTTTTGTTCAATATAAAGGTTTTGAATTATTTTTTAGTAGTTCCGCTAAAAAAACTGATTCTCAATGCTTTCTGAGCAAAATCATGGGTTAAACCCAGCAAAAACTTTCTTACTTTTTTACCAATTTTTAACCATTTTAATTTTAACCTATGATGAATCACTCTTACAGACTGTTTCACAAAATGACGGCGAAGGTTTTCTTCGTAGCAGTATTATTTTTGATGGGTTTGGGTGCATCTGCACAAGACCGTCAAGTTTCCGGTAAAGTAACTGATGCTGCCGATGGCTCAGGGCTTCCGGGTGTGAGTGTGCAAGTAAAGGGTACTAACAAAGGTGTGGCTACCTCCATAGATGGTAGTTACAAAATTAGTGCGCCCGACGGAGCAACACTCGTTTTTAGCTATGTTGGCTATGCTTCGCAAGAAGTAGCTATTGGTAGTCGTACTACTATTGATATCAAGTTGGGCAACGATGTTAAAGCCCTTGAAGAAGTAGTAGTAGTTGGCTATGGTACTCAGAAAAGAAAAGAGATTTCGGGTACCGTTTCGAGCGTGAGCAGTAAAGACTTCAACCCAGGCGTTATCTCAAACCCACTTCAGGCCGTTCAAGGTAAAGTAGCTGGTTTGACTATTAACCAAACAGGTAGTGACCCTAACTCAGCTCCTACAGTTCGTTTGCGTGGTGTTGGCTCATTAGCAGCGGGTTCTGACCCTCTTTATGTAGTGGATGGCGTGCCTGGTGTACCTATTCAGAACATCAATGCCAACGACATCGAGACATTCGACGTATTGCGTGATGCTTCATCTGCCGCTATCTATGGTGCTCGTGCTGCAAACGGTGTAATTATCATCACCACTAAGCGTGGTAAAGGTGGTAAATCAACTGTTGAGTACAATGCTTACACAGGTCTTGACATGATTGCCAAACGTCCAGACTACATGGATGCGGCTGAATATCGTGCTGCAGCCAAGAAATTTGGTTATACCATGGACGATAAAGGGGCTAATACGGACTGGTTTGATTCGATTACTCGTACAGGTAAAATCCAAAGCCACGACATTTCTATTGGCGGAGGTTCTGAAAACTTTAGCTATCGGGCATCGGTAGGTTACCTTAATCAACAAGGTGTAGTAAATAAGTCAGATAATGAGCGATTGAGTGCTCGTATCAATATTGATCAAAAAGCCTTGAATGGTAAGCTCAATATCCAAACAAACCTTTCGGCTATTACCAACAAGCGTAACTATGTAAACTACGATGCGTTTACTTATTCAATCACAAACTTACCTACTGACCCTATTTACACCACCAGTTTGACAAACCAAACAGCAGGGGGTATTCAGGCAGGTACGGGTTATTTTGAGCGTCCAGGTGCATTCTCTATGTATAATGCAGTTGCTGATATCAATGAAACTACCAACTACTCAAAGTCAATTGAATACTTAGGTAATTTGCGCATCAGCTACAAGATTACCGACGACCTGACTTTTGCTGCCAACGGTGCATTAAAAGGCTCTTATTCAAGTGGTTATTACTTTAAGTCACGCATTCCAAGAGCAAGCGAGGCTTCTAAAGGTATAGCAAGCCGTAGCTTAGGGCCAGTAACCAATTCGCCAAGTGAAGACCAATTGTTAGAATTAACTTTTAACTATAACAAAACAATTGGCAAAGTGAATTTTGGTGCTTTGGCTGGTTACTCTCATCAAGATGTTACTTATGAAGGCTTCAATGCAGTAAACAACAACTTCATCTCGGATGCTATTAAATTTGACAACTTAGGCGCAGGAGCAGGTTTGGCATTGGGTCAGCGTTCGAGCGATGCAGTTGGTTCATTCCACAGCAACTATAAATTAATTTCGTTTTTTGGCCGTTTGCAAGCGTCTATTTCAGAAAAATATTTCGCTACAGTGAACTTACGTCGTGATGGTTCTTCTAAATTTGGTGCAAACAACAAATGGGGCTTCTTCCCATCAGCATCAGTAGGTTGGACATTGAGCAACGAAGATTTCTTGAAAGGCAACGCTACCGTTAACAACTTGAAATTCCGTGTGAACTACGGTCAAGCGGGTAACTCAGAAGGTATTGCCCCATATACTACGCTTGCACTTGTTGGTCAAGGAAGCAAATACTATGATAGCGGCAACTGGTTGCCAGCCTATGGCCCTATCCAGAACCCTAACCCTGATTTGAAATGGGAAGTTGCTACTTCGTATGGTGCTGGTATTGATTTTAGCTTGTTCAACTACCGTATTACGGGTACTTTGGACTACTATATCAAGAATACTGACGACATGTTGTACAATGTATCTGCTCCGCTTTCTATTAAGCCAATTGCACCAAACATCTTAGCAAACGTAGCCTCTATGCGCAACCAAGGCCTTGAATTGTCGTTGAACGGATTGATCATGGACAAAGGTGATTTTAAATACGAGGCAACATTGGCATTGGCTACTTTGAAAAACGAAGTAATTGGCCTGTCAAAAGGTATTTTTGCTGCATCTGATCAAATCTTCCTTTATTCAAGCTTAGGTGCTGTACAACGTGGTACTTCGCAAGTGCCTTTCTCAATTATTCGTCCGGGTTATCCTGTTGGTGCTTTCTGGGCAGCCAATGTGTTGAAAATTGACGATCAAGGCAAGTATGTGTTTGAAGACATCAACAAAGATGGCAAAATCAACGAAAACGATGCCGACCGTACCTTTGCAGGTAGCCCACTACCAAAACTGACAGTGTCGTTGAGCAATAATTTTTCTTACAAAAATTGGAGCTTGAGTGTGTTCTTGAATGGTCAGTTTGGTAACAAAATCTTCAATGCAGAGCGTATGTTGTACTCACGCCAAGTGGGCCGTTTAGCAGAAGAAAACACGCTTCGTGAAGCTGTTGACTCTCCTATTAAAGATGACCGTACAGGAGCTTTCAACTACTTTGTTGAAAATGGTAGCTTTGTTCGTTTGAACAATGCTCGTCTGGCTTACAGTTTGCCTAAAATTGGTGTATTGAGCCGTGCTCAAATCTATGTTTCTGGCCAAAACCTTTTTGTAATCACTAAATTCAAAGGCGTTGACCCTGAAATGAACACAGGTTTTGCAACAGCTGGTGTTTATACCAAGCAGCAGTTCCCTAAATCACGTGGGTTCCAATTAGGTGTTAACCTCACCTTCTAATTCACCAGTAAAGGTTGAGTATCATCAAATTAGTGCTTTTGAAAAAAAGTAATATTTTTTTAAAACACACAACCTTTACACTTAGTTTAACGTAAATAATTAAAACAAAGTCATAACAACATAGATTATGAAAAAATTACTTGTATTTTCATCATTGGTCGCTATGCTCGGATTAGCATCGTGTACTGACCTGAGTGAGAATGTGTACGGGGTAATCCCAAAAGATGGTTTTGGTAAAACACCTGATCAGTTGGCATCACTACTGGCCCCAGCTTATTCAAACCTTCGTGGTTATGCTTGGAACATGCACAATGCTGAGGTAACTACAGACGTTGGGTTGGTTCCTACTCGTGGTCAAGACTGGTACGATGGTGGTAACTGGTTAAATTTTAACCGCCATACTTGGTCAACTACCCACGGCCCTATTAACGATATGTGGGGTTTTATTTACGAAGGTGGTATTAACTCAGTAAACCAATTGATTCCTCAATTGACTGGTAATACCAAGGCTATTGCTGAATTAAGAGCCGTTCGTGCTTTCTATTATTTCTTGGCAATGGACTATTTTGGTAATGTGCCATTGGTAACAGAAACATCTACTGGTAACGTAACCAATGCTACCCGTGCGCAAGTGTATGATTATGTAGTGTCGGAGCTAAACGCTGCTTTACCAGATTTAGTGGACGGCACAGTTTATGGTCGTATCAACAAGCAAACAGCTAATGCAATTTTGGCTAAAACCTACTTAAATGCAGGTGTTTACAAAGGAACTCCTGAATGGCAAAAATGTGTAGATGCTTGTACTGCTATTATCAGCTCAGGAAAATATAGCTTAGAGTCAAATTTCTTGTCGAACTTCTCTATTGCTAACGAAGGATCAAAAGAAAACATTTGGTCTATTCCATTTGACCGTTTCCAAGCAGGCGGTATGAATATCCAAATGCGTACGCTTCACTATGGTAGCCAATCTACTTACAACTTGGCTGGTGCACCATGGAATGGTTTCTGTACCATTGCTGAATTTTATGATACTTTTAGCAACGACGACGCTCGTAAGAAGATGTTTATTGCTGGCCCACAATTTGGTGCCGATGGCAAACCTCTTTTAGATGCCAATAACAGTCCGTTAGTATTTGACCCTAAAATGACCAAAGACGAAATGAAGGCTTCGGATCCTGAGTTTCAAGGTGCTGGGGTTCGTTTAGGAAAATATGAGATTCAACGAGGCAACTCTGTAAATGATCAAGATAACGACTGGGTAATGTTCCGTTTGGGTGATGTCATTTTGATGCGTGCTGAGGCTAACTTCCGCTTAGGCAAAACTGCCGATGCCTTAACTGATCTTAACACTATTCGTGCTCGTGCAGGTGTGGCAGCTTGGAAAACCACTGACGTAACTGCCGACAACATTTTGATGGAGCGTGGCCGTGAAATGGCTTGGGAAGCATGGCGCCGTAACGACCTGGTTCGTTTTGGTGAATACAACAAAGTTGGTGGCAAGTTTACTTCTAAGTTCATGAAAGAAGCAAGTGCAAAAACCTTGTTGTTCCCAATTCCGCAACAACGCCTCGATGCTAACCCTGGCTTAAAGCAAAACCCTGGTTATTGATTTGTAATTGTTCATTAGTTATTTGCTGACGCTTTAATTGATGACTTACCATAGAAGAGAGCAAGTTACTAATGACTTGCTCTCTTTTTTTTAGAAACCTATGCTACGAACTATTACCCTTAACGGAATATTCCTTTTGGTGTTTGCTTGCTCAAAGCCAACGCCTACCTTGTTTGAAAAAATTAGTTCGGATAAAACAGGGATTTCATTCAAAAACCAACTTACCGAAACAGAAAGTCAGAACATATTAGCTTATGAATATTTTTATAATGGCGGAGGAGTTGCAGCAGCAGATTTTAATAACGATGGGCTAATTGATTTGTATTTTACAGGCAATCAAGTTGCTAATAAGCTGTATATCAACAAAAGTCAGGTAAAAGGCAACTCGCTTCGCTTTGAAGATATTGCCCAACAGGCAGGGGTAGCCGGACGTACGGATAGTTGGAAAACAGGCGTGAGTGTAGTAGATGTAAATGCAGATGGTTGGTTAGACATTTACGTTTGTTACTCGGGGAATTTGCCATTAGACAAACGCAAAAATCAACTATTTATCAATAATCATAACCTCACTTTCTCGGAAAAAGCCGAAGAAGTTGGCTTGGCCGACTCAGGGTATTCGACCCAAGCTGCTTGGCTCGACTATGACCATGACGGCGACTTAGATATGTTTTTGGTAAATCATAATTTACGAGGCTATCAACGTAAAGAAGCTGCTATTATGCGAGCAGAACGAGATGAAAACGCTGGTGACAAATTGTTTCGTTGTGACTCAAAGCCTTCGCCTACTGGCAAAGGTTTTGACATCAGCTATGTTGACGTGTCTGCCGAAGCTGGTATCAAGGGAAATCCGCTTGGCTTTGGCCTTGGGGTGGTCGTAGCAGACGTTAATCAAGATGGCCTCGCTGATATTTATGTAGGAAATGACTACGTAGAAGACGATTACCTGTATCTTAATCAAGGGAATGGCACATTCAAAGATGTTGCAAAAGAGAATTTGGCACATACCTCCACCTTTACAATGGGTGTTGATATCGCTGATTTTAACAATGATTTAACACCTGATATTGTTACGCTTGATATGCTGCCCGAAGATAACGCCCGGCAGAAAAAATTGATTTTTCCTGACAACTGGAACGTCTATCAAGCACAATTGCAAAACGGCTTCCATCATCAGAATATGCGGAATATGTTGCAAGTAAATACAGGGATGAGAGGTGAGAATCGAGAAGTGGGCAATACGACTCTCCGCTTCTCTGAAATAGGTCAATTAGCAGGCATTTCAAACACTGATTGGAGTTGGGCAGCTTTATTTGCCGATTTGGATAATGACGGTTGGAAAGATTTGTTTATTACCAATGGCGAAGTGCGAGATTACACCGATGGAGATTTTGCTAAATATTATGCCGACGAGCAAATGAAAGAACAAATGGGGCAGGGTAAAAAAGCACTCTTAGAACATTTAAAACAAATGCCTGCATCTAAAACTCATTTCTATGCTTTTCAAAATAATAGGGATTTGACCTTTATCAATAAAGTAAACGAATGGGGATTTAGCGAGCCAAGTATCGCCAATGGAGCAGTATGTGCCGACTTAGACAATGACGGTGATTTAGATCTTGTAAACAACAATAACAATGAAACCGCCCAACTTTACCAGAACTTTTCGCAAGAGCGAAACCCTCAAAACTGGCTTGACATTAAGCTATCTGGTTTAAGCAACAATCCATTTGGAGTAGGTGCTAAGATAGTGCTGTCTGCCAACAATATACAACAATACCAAGAGAATTACACAGTTAGAGGCTATCAGTCTTCTATGGCTATTCCACTGCATTTTGGTTTAGGAAAAGCCGAAACCGTAAATCTGGTCATTAGCTGGCCTGATGGGAAAACACAACAAGTTGCCAATATCAAAGTCAATCAAACCATAACGGTGCAGTACAAGCCGGATCAACCACAAAATCTAAAATCCGAAAGCCAAAACTCAACTTGGTTTTCTGCTGCCAACACGCTCAATTACTCACATACCGAAAATGCTGAAATAGACTTTAATCATCAGATACTACTCCCCTACTTGTACTCATACGCAGGCGCACGCATGGCCACAGGTGATGCCAATAATGACGGACTAACAGATGTCTATTTGGGTGGAGCAAGCAATCAGACAGGAGTTTTGTTTTTTCAACAAAAAAATGGCTCTTTTCTATCCAGTAAACAGCCTGATTTTGAAATAGACAAAGCCTCTGAAGACCGAGATGCGGTATTAGTTGATGCCGACGGCGACAAAGACCTTGATGTTTATGTCGTAAGTGGCGAGTACGCCATGCCTCGTGAGCACGTGGCACAGTCAGACCGATTGTATTTGAATGATGGCAAGGGAAACTTTAATCGTTGTAGTGAATGCCTACCGCCAGACCAACATCATGGCTCGGTGGTGAAAGCTTTTGATTTAGAAAAAGATGGTGACACTGATTTGTTTGTAGGCGGCTCAGTTATACCATCACAATATCCATTAGCCGAAGAAAGTTATTTGCTAATTAACAACGGAAAAGGCACATTTCGTAAACAATCACTTGGCAATTTGGGCTTAGTTTCAGATGCTGTGGTGGTGGACTTAGACAAAAACACCTTTCCAGATTTGGTAATTGTTGGTGAATGGATGTCTCCTTTATGGCTTAAAAACAGCAAAGGAAAACTTCAAGTTGGTGATTGTCAATTACCTACCGAATCTGGTTGGTTTAACAGAATCGTAGCCGACGATTTGGACAACGATGGCGACACAGATTTTGTACTGGGGAATTTGGGGCTAAATTGCCAAATGCACTGCTCTAAAACTGAACCCTTAGCCCTACACTATGGCGATTTTGACAAAAATGGGCGAATAGACCCATTTATGAGCTACTTTATTCAAGGGAAATCATACCCTGCCCTTGGGCGAGACGAAGCCCTGGAGCAATTAGGAAGCCTTCGGCAAAAATTTATCACCTACGAGTCTTTTGGGAAGGCAACCATTCAAGATTTGCTTGGTGAAAACATAAATGAAGCCAAGCTATTATCCATCAACTTTGCAGAATCGTGTATTTTAGAAAATACAGGGAAGGGGTTTGTCATACGCCATTTGCCTATTCAAGCACAGTTTGCGCCAGTATATGCCATTGCCCTGGGTGATTTTGACCATGACGGACAAAAAGATATACTACTGGCTGGTAATAACTCAAGCTATCGGCTCCGCATTGGCAAGATGGATGCCAATCAGGGTGTTGTGCTGCGAGGCAAAGGTAAGTTGCAATTTGAGTATGTGCCACAGCAGCAGTCGGGTTTACAACTACATGGCGATGTAAAAGACATTAAACAAATTGGCAACTCATTAATTTTTAGTATCAACAACCAACAAGTTGCTGTCTATAAAAGCCAGTAATAAATGAATTTCTTGGGGCTTCAATTTGCGGCACACAAAACGAGGATTGAAGCAAACAACACCTAACGATTCCCAAAATTCTTAACTTTGTACTTGCAAATTAACCTATAATGTATAAACTTATTTTGGGGGCTTCGATGGCCCTACTTACTGGCTGCAACTTAGACCAACGCACACAAAATGCGTTATTTGAGGAAATGCCATCTTCACAAACACATATCACCTTTCAAAACGAAATTCGTTACGATAAAAATTTCAACATCTTCCGTTACCGTAATTTTTACAATGGTGGTGGCGTGGCCATTGGCGACATCAACAACGACGGCCTTCCTGATATTTTTGTCACTTCTAACTTTGACGACAACAAACTCTACCTCAACAAAGGTAACTTTGAGTTTGAAGACATTACCGAAAAAGCTGGACTTAAAGGAAAACACGCATGGAGTACCGGTGTTACTTTTGCTGATGTCAATGGAGATGGTTTAGTGGATATTTATGTTTGCAACTCTGGAAATAGGGCTGACGAATCGACAGGTGCTAAGGATGACCGTGCCAACGAGCTATACATCAACAACGGCAATCTGACCTTTACCGAAAAAGCAGCAGAATATGGCTTAGATGACCGAGGTTTTGGTACACACGCTGCCTTTTTTGATTATGATAAAGACGGTGATTTGGATATGTACTTGCTCAACAATTCGTTTATTCCTATCAATTCGCTGCGTGACCAAAACCTACGAAACGAGCGAGATGTATTGGGAGGGGACAAATTTTTCAGAAATGATGGGCAAAAATTTACAGATGTAAGCGAAAAAGCTGGTATTTATGGTAGTTTAATTGGCTTTGGATTAGGTATTACGGTAGGTGATGTTAATAATGATAATTGGCTCGACATTTACATCTCTAATGACTTTTATGAGCGTGATTATCTGTACATTAACCAGCAAAATGGCACATTCAAAGAGTCTTCAATCGAGCAAATGGGTCATGTGAGTGCCAGTTCGATGGGAGCAGACATTGCTGACATTAACAATGACGGCAACCTTGATATTTTTGTAACCGATATGCTACCTGGCGACGACCGCCGCCTCAAAACCACCTCTACCTTTGAGAGTTACGAATACTTCAACAGCAAAGTAGCAAAGGATTTCTATTATCAGTATATGCGAAATATGCTGCATCTCAACAATGGCAACGGCATCAATGGACAAACATCATTTAGCGAAGTGGGCTGCCTGTCGGGTGTACAAGCAACGGATTGGAGCTGGGGTGCGCTCATGTTTGACATGGACAACGACGGACAGAAAGATATTTTTGTGGCCAATGGCATTGTAAAAAACCTTACTGACCAAGATTTTGTGGCGTTTTTGGCCAGCGAAGAAACCAT
>JBGAVQ010000068.1:0-22315 GCA_044228045.1 Spirosomataceae bacterium | reverse complement strand
CCCGGGTTTTTATGCTGCTGCAGCGGCATTAAGCGAGCATCCTGCCCTCAAAGCAGTGTCGCCACAAGCACCAGTGAGCGATTTCTTCTTTGAAGATTTTCACCACAACGGGGCTTTTACCCAAGGTTACTTGATGACATTTCCAGTGTTTGGTGTTCAAAAAACGACAAATACCCCCATGCCGTGGTATGGTGGACAAATGATACAGCCTTATACTAAAGACGGCTTTCAGTTTAATTTGGAACTGGGGCCACTCAAAAACGCCGACAAGTATTACAAAGACAATTTCTTTTGGCAAGAACACAAAGACCACCCCAATTATGACGATTTCTGGAAAAAACGAGGTATAGTTCAACACTTCAAAAACATAAAACCCGCTGTCATGTTGGTAGGTGGTTGGTTTGATGCCGAAGATTTGTTTGGCCCACTCAACCTCTACAAAGCCAATGAAAAAAGTACCAACAAAGGCTACAATACATTGGTTATGGGGCCGTTTGGTCACGGGCGTTGGTCACGGGAAACTGGTAAAACCATGCACTCCAATGTTTATTTTGGCGATAGCATAGCCACCTTTTATCAGAAAAACATCGAAGCTGAGTTTTTTCGTCATTTTTTGAAAGGACCTGGCGATGGAAAAACGGGCCTGCCCGAAGCCTATATGTTTGACACAGGTAAAAAAGAATGGCGTAAATTTGATGAATGGCCTGCCAAATCAGCTCAAACTATTCCTTTCTATTTGGCAGAAAAAGGCAGTTTGGCAACCGAAAAACCAACGAAAATTGGGTTTACTGAATACATCTCAGACCCAAACAAACCAGTGCCTGGCTCAGATAATGTGCAAGAAATGATCAACTTCACACCATTCAACTACATGAGCGAAGACCAACGGTTTGCAGCCAATCGTACCGATGTGTTGGTTTTTCAGACTGAGATTTTGACAGAAGACATCACCCTCGGCGGCGAAATAATGGCCAAGTTGAAGGTTTCGACCACAGGAACCGATGCTGATTTTGTAGTAAAGTTGGTGGATGTTTACCCAAGTAAAATAGAATCAGAGCCCATGCTGGTCGAAAACCAAAAATTGCTTACAAACAAAGCCGTTACCTTGAGCAATTATCATCAAATGGTTCGTTCAGAAATCATGCGGGCAAGATTCCGAAATTCATTTGAAAAACCCGAAGCTTTTGTACCAAACAAAGTGACTGATGTTAATTTTCGTTTGCAAGATGTGCTGCATACTTTCAAAAAAGGCCACCGGATTCAGATACAAGTACAAAGCACGATGTTTCCTATTTTTGACCGCAATCCTCAAAAATACGTACCAAATATCTATTTGGCCGACGAAAAAGATTTTCAAAAAGCAACACACAGAGTATATACCAATAGTGTAATTGAAGTGCAGGTCTTGAAGTAGCAAATTGCAAAATCTACTTACATGATAGAGTTTGTCTTGTTAATGATATGTTAATGATTGTTAAACTATTTGTATTAACATTAGATGTACCTACATTTGATTGTTTAATTCTGTTTTTCAATCAACTAAATCACAATTTCAATGAAAAAACTCAGCCTTTTTGCATTTGCAGCCTTGTTATCAATTGGTTCTTATGCTCAAACATGGAAAGTGGACAAAGCACACGCTAAGGTAGGCTTTACAGTTACTCACCTGATGATTTCGGAGGTGGACGGTAATTTTAAAACGTTTGAATCGTCTATTACTTCTTCAAAAGAAGATTTTACCGATGCTGTTTTTGAATTGTCTGCTGATGTAAATAGTATCAATACAGACAATGAGTTTAGAGACAAAGACCTTAAAGGCCCCAATCATTTTGATGCTGAAAAATTCCCTAAATTGACTTTCAAAAGCACTGCCATTAGCAAAGTTGCTGACAAAAAGTACAAATTAGTAGGCGATTTGACCATGAAAGGCGTGACCAAAAGTGTAACCCTTGATTTGACACTGCTGGGTATGGGCAAAAATGGACGTACTCAAAAACCCAAAGCGGGTTTCAAAATTACTGGTACTATCAAACGCTCTGATTTTGGTGTAGGTGGAATGCCAAACGCCGTAGTAGCGGACGAAGTTGAACTCAGAGCCGTTGGTGAGTTTGAAAGTATTTAATCACTGCTATCACAGAAAAAAGCGTCTAAGGAAATCTCCTTAGACGCTTTTTTATTGATAGATGCCTTTGTCAGTGTCTTCACTGACAAATGGATTATTACATCATGCCACCCATTCCACCGCCGTGTGAATGAGCGTGTCCGCCAGCAGCTTCGGCTTCTGGTTTGTCGGCCACTACACACTCGGTAGTAAGCAACAAGCCAGCTATAGAAGCGGCGTTTTCGAGGGCCAAACGAGTTACCTTAGTTGGGTCAATAATACCTGCCTCAACCATGTTTTCGTAACGGTCTTCACGGGCGTTGTAGCCGTAATCGCCAGTTCCTTCTTTTACTTTGTTTACTACTACTGAGCCTTCGCCACCTGCATTAGCAACAATGGTGCGAAGTGGTGCTTCAATAGCCAAGCGGATGATATTGATACCTGTGGTTTGGTCGTCGTTAGCGCCTTTCAAGCCATCAAGGGCTTCGATAGCACGAATAAACGCTACGCCACCACCAGCTACGATACCTTCTTCAACAGCAGCACGGGTTGCATGAAGAGCATCGTCAACACGGTCTTTTTTCTCTTTCATTTCTACTTCGGTAGCTGCACCGATGTACAAAATAGCAACACCACCTGACAATTTTGCCAAACGCTCTTGCAATTTTTCACGGTCATAATCCGATGTAGTTACTTCAATTTGCGATTTAATTTGGTTCACACGACCAGTAATGTCAGCTTCTGCACCTGCACCATTTACAATAGTTGTGTTATCTTTATCAATAATGATTTTTTCGGCAGTTCCGAGGTATTGAAGTGTAGCGTTTTCGAGTTTGAAACCACGTTCTTCGCTAATTACTGTACCACCAGTCAAGATAGCGATGTCTTCGAGCATAGCCTTACGACGGTCGCCAAAACCTGGGGCTTTCACAGCTGCCACTTTCAATGCACCACGAATTTTGTTTACTACCAATGTAGCAAGAGCCTCGCCATCAACGTCTTCTGAGATAATCAACAACGGACGGCCTGTTTGAGCTACTTGCTCCAATACTGGAAGTAATTCTTTCATCGAAGAAACCTTTTTCTCCGAAATCAAGATAAATGGACGCTCCATTTCCACTTCCATTTTCTCGGGGTTAGTCACAAAGTAAGGTGACAAATAACCACGGTCAAACTGCATACCTTCTACAGTTTTTACTTCGGTTTCGGTACCACGAGCTTCTTCAACAGTAATAACACCTTCTTTGCCCACTTTTTCCATGGCATCAGCAATCATAGTACCAATTTCGTGGTCGTTGTTAGCTGAAATTGTGGCAACTTGTGCAATTTCTTTTGAGGTTGAAATTTGACGAGATTGTTGCTTTAGGCTCTCCACTACGGCGATAGTAGCTTTTTCGATACCACGCTTTAAGTCCATTGGGTTAGCACCAGCTGCTACGTTTTTAGAACCGATGGCATAAATTGCCTGTGCCAATACAGTAGCAGTAGTAGTACCGTCACCAGCTGCATCAGCGGTTTTAGAAGCTACTTCTTTTACCAACTGAGCACCCATGTTCTCGATATTGTCTTTCAATTCGATTTCTTTGGCTACAGTCACACCGTCTTTGGTGATAGAGGGAGCACCGAATTTCTTATCTAAGATTACGTTACGGCCTTTTGGTCCGAGTGTTACTTTTACTGCATCGGCGAGGGTATCAACGCCTTTTTTGAGTTTCTCACGTGCTTCCACGTCGAAAAATAATTCCTTTGCCATTTCTTTAAGAAGTTTAAATTGTTGAGTTGTAAGTTTTTGATTTCAGAAGTTCAGATATAAATGGTCCAGTTACTAAATTGTATTTTCCAGTTACTTATTGTAGAAGCCGAACCATTCATCTGAATGCTTTTTAGAGAATCGCAAAAATGTCAGATTCACGCATGATTAGAAAATCTTTGCCATCTACTGACAACTCGGTTCCTGAATACTTGCCATATAGTACAGTGTCGCCAACTTTTACTGTCATTGGCTCATCTTTTTTGCCATTGCCAACGGCAACAACACTACCACGTTGTGGCTTTTCCTTTGCAGTATCGGGGATAATAATTCCGAAGGCAGTTTTTTCTTCCGCAGCAGCAGGTTCAACAAGAACTCGGTCTGCCAAAGGTTTTACGTTAATTGACATAACTCAAATGGGGTTTTATGAAAAATTGTTTAGAAATAATGAGGTTTAGTTTTGTCGGCATTTGCTCATTTATCGTGCCAAGACCATTTTACTGACATTTTTGCAGTTTTTTGAGAGAAATTTGGCTAAGCATGTCAGAGTCAATAGAAAAGTTGTCAGTTTGTAAAAAATCACATCTTTAATTTGGATTTTTCGTGACAGCACCTAACTTGGTGCTTTAAAAATGGCGGTAATGCAGGATGCCTGATGGCAGATACTGGATTTCGGATACCGGCTTGCGGATAACTGACGACAGATGGCAGATGTCTGATGCAGGATTAAGAATGTCAGGTATTTAAAATATCAGGTATCTAAAATGTCTGGAATCTGGTGTCCAAAATATCAGACATCTAAAATTATCTGAAATCAAAAAATCAAACACATGGAACCCCTAAAAAAAGACTGGATAACAGAAGGATTGATTGATGCAGAGTATAAAAAATATATGCTGCTGGCATATTTAAAAGCCGTTAATGCCAATTTTGGCCATAAAAAATTATATCCTGACTTAACAGAATTACAGCGACATTATGATTATACTTGGTCGCTTCGAGATGGAAAACGTAAATTACAACGGCAGTTCGCTAAAACATTTTCGGGTATTGATTGGCAAAAACTTCAACTGCAGTATGAATCAGCACAAGAGGACACCTCGCTCAACGAAATAGAAGACATTCTTGATTTTTCGATACCTCAACTCAAAAAAGTGTTGGCAGGGGGAATGGAAATTTATGCCGAAGTAGAAGAGAACTTACAAATCAGCCCAATTGGCATTGTTCCGCTTGATGCAAAGGAAGGGTATTTGTTTCTGTATGAACACATTTTGAATGAAACTCGCATTTACCAGTATAATGTCACCTTGTTTATGCAAGACGTTCCGCCGAGTAGAGGTGTCAAAACAACACATATTGACACCGTAAAGCGTTCGTTATCAATGACTTTTGAGCAAATAAAATTGGATTTGGTACGAAAAAACAAAGCCTTACCCAATCCTGCCACGTATGTCGTAGAAAGTCGCCTTACTTATCCGCTCGAAGAAACACTATTGCCTGTTGCCAAAAAGAAGGTAGTGAAGTATATTTATTCCTAAATAACTGCTCCGAATCCACCACCGCCAGGTGTTTCAACCACCAAACGGTCTCCTGCTTGCAACAGTGCGCCGTCAATGCCATGAAGAGGCTGGATTTCCCCATTCTGTCTAATAATGTATTGATTGCCAGTTTTGCCGGCCTCGCCACCTTGCAGTCCATAAGGTGCAACAATGCGATGTTGGCTCAATAATGACAAGGTGACAGGTGCTAAAAATTCAATTTCACGAACAATGCCATCACCTCCTCGCCAGCGACCTGCTCCGCCGGAATTTTGTCGAATTTCAAAACGGTGTAGCCGCACAGGATACCGCAATTCCATGATTTCGGGGTCAGTAATGCGGGTATTAGTCATGTGATGGTGTACCGCCGATGCGCCATCAAAGCCGTTTCCTGCTCCACAACCACCACAAATAGTTTCATAGTAGCCAAAAGTTTCATTCCCAAACAAGGTGTTATTCATAGTCCCTTGTGAGCAAGCTACTACGCCGAAGGCTTTTAGTAATGTGTCCGTCAGTCTTTGACTCAATTCTACATTGCCCCCTACCACCGCCGGGCATTCGGCAGGATTCGACGGAAAATGTGGTTTCAGAATAGAATTTTCGGGAATAATTAACTGCACAGGCTTCAAAATGCCATCGTTGAGTGGGATTTTTTCATTCAGCAATGTTCGCAACACATAAACAACCACGCTTTGAACAATGGCTTCGTTGCCGTTTAGGTTTCCCCAATGCACATCCGATGAACCCGAGAAATCAATGATTAGAATATCCGTTAGGCTTACTTTTACTTTCAATAAGGTACCATCATCCAAAGACTCCTCCGCTTCATAAATTCCCGCAGGAATTTGGCGAAGGCGTTCACTCATTTTTTGGGCGGAGTAGTCTTTGAGGAGTTCCATAAAATAATGAACTTTTTCTAAGCCTTCGGCAGCTACAGCTTGTAAGGCGTGTTCACCATTTCTATTGGCAGCAAGGGCAGCGTTTAAATCTGCTAAATTTTCCTCAACTGAGCGTGACGGATAGGGTGAGCTTGTCAATAAAGCACGAATATCCTCCCAGCGTACCTCACCGTTTTTGACCAAATACATAGGCGGAATAACCACGCCTTCTTCAGCCAAATTTTTAGCATCGGGTGGCATAGAAGCTGGGCGAATCCCCCCAATTTCGGCATGATGGCAGCGGCTTACAACATAACCTATTGTAGTTCCGACCTCCCCGTTGCGTTCTGACAGAGAGGTTGGCATTATTCCCACTTTGGTAACTATTGTAACATCAGGCAAATGCGAACCACCAAAACCCGGGTGATTGGTAATGACTACGTCGCCAACTTCCATCGGAATCGCTTTAATCAAACTTCGCACACATACACCCAAGCTGCCTAAGTGTACAGGAATATGCGGTGCATTGGCAATGAGTTCGCCTTGAGCATCTACCAGCGCACACGAAAAATCTAAACGTTCTTTCACATTAACCGACAGCGAAGTGCGCTGTAACATGACCCCCATGTTTTCGGCAATAGACGAAAAACGGTTCATAAACAGCTCTAATTCTGTCTCTTTTGACTGACTAATTATTTGTTTTTCAAGGATTTGTCGTTCAAAAACACCAGTCCCGTTTACCCCTACCCGAAACGTCCAGCCCCGCTCTACAACAGCCGTGCTGAACTGGTCCAACAATAAAGCAAAGCCAGTTACGGTGGCACCAGTGGTCATTTCATCTCTATTATAAACAGGAATTTGCTGCCATCTATCCTCAACAAACGCAGAAATATGATGCGTTGGCGTTACCTTAAAAGGCAAAGGTAAGCCTACCAATTGGGATTTTTCATCTTGCCGTTCAGCCGCAATGACCCGAATAGATTCTACCTCAATAGCTCTGTTTTCGTTCCAATAACCATAGATAGAAATATACTTAGTTTTGAAGGCATCAAGAGCATTGTCAAGGTTTTGAAAAGGGATTTCTAAACTGGAATCTTGTCCTGATAACCGCAAGAATATCAATCTCTTACGAATAAAAATATTTTCGGAGTCAATATTTTCTTGCAACACTTTTGCAATGGCTTCTAACGCTATTTCTTTGTAAAGTTGGCAGATGGTTTCTTCTAAATGGGGCTCAACTATTTGCAAAATATTGCGTTCGGCAAAGCGTTCGACAGGGGCTTCTGAAATACCAAAAGCACTTAGTAATCCTGCATCTTTGGGTAATAAAATTTTTGGAATGGACAACAAATTGGCAATGCCACAAGCATGCAACCCGCCAGCTCCGCCAAACGAAACCAAAGCATAATTGGCTGGGTTGTAGCCTTTGGTAATCGAGATTTTACGAACCGCCTCGGCCATTTTCTCATTAGCAATTTGTACAAACCCCAACAAAGTTTGTTCTGACGAGGGCGGGAGTCCAGTTTTTAGAGCAATTTGACTTAGCAATTCTTGTAGCCGCTCATTTGCTTTTTCTGGAAAAATAGGAATACCAAACTGCTGAGAATCAAGTCTTCCGAGCAACAAATTAACATCGGTAATGGTCAATGGCCCTCCTGCTCCATAGCAAGCTGGCCCTGGATTTGCCCCTGCCGACTGTGGCCCTACACAAAGTTTGAATCCGTCGTAATAACAAATAGACCCACCTCCAGCTGCAACAGTCTCAATAGCCAACGAGGGGCTAAAAATATGAGCATTGCCGATGCGCTGTTCAAACTGAAAATCAAAATCACCATCATAACGAGCCACGTCGGTACTGGTGCCACCCATATCAAAAGTAATAAGTTGCTCAATACCAAGCTGTTTGCCAATAACTGATGCCCCCACCACACCACCAGCAGGGCCACTGAAGAGGCTGTCTTTGGGTTGAAAATTGGTAACCGACACCAAATTACCTGCACTGGTCATCACTTGAAGTGAATTGGGAGGTAATTTGGCAGCAATATTTGATAAATAGTTATCAATAATAGGTGACAAATAAGCATTTACAACGGTGGTTTCGGCTCTATTCAGAAACTTAATTTGGGCCGAAAGCTCCGTTGAAACCGAAACGTATTGGTAATAGTTACGCAAGACTTTGGCCAATTGTTGCTCCTTTTGCGGATTTTTATAGGCATTTTTGAGACAAATGGCAATGGCTAAATCTCGTCTTTTTGTTTGTAGAGCGGCGTGTTTTTCAATCCATTCAAACGGTAAAAGTTGAGGCAAATCCTCATCCACTTCAATCACATCGGTATGTAGCGGCTCATTTTTTTGAACGTTGAGCGCAAAAATATCAGGGCGAGTTTGGTTACCAATTTTAAGTAAGTCTTTGAAGCCTTTGGTAACAAAAAACAATGTTGGCGTGCCCTTCTGCTCGAGCAAGGCGTTGGTTCCTTTGGTTGAACCGAGTTTCATTTTTAGATGTGGGAATGGCTCATACAAGGCAGTTTCGGTGATGAGTCGTGCGGCTAAAATTGGGGCTTCTTCGTGTGCAGTTAGCTCAAAACCAAGGCTTTGGCCTACTAATTGATGGGGCAAAGCAGCTGAAAGCACTAATCGTTTTGCAGCTACCTGAAACGAAACAATTTTTATCCATACTGTCTCTATGCCATTGCCCAATAGCCTAAATGAGTAGCCCATTAACACATCTCTACTCAATTGCCAATCGGTATTAACTTGTAAGGTATTAGTATCTTCCCAAGCCACTATATTACCCCGTAAAGTACTGTTACTCAGCACCTTTCGTCGCAACAAGCGACCTGACAAATCCGTAGCGATGCAATCAGTAAACGTACCGCCTGTATCTATGGAAATAACGTAATGGTCTGTCATCGTAAGGTAAGTTGTTAGCAAGCGCAAGCGTGAATGCTTATATAAGGTTATTCTCATATAGGCACTCACATTTTTACCTTTTTGCTACTGTCTTATAAGAATTTCTCGCTGTGGAAATGGAATAACAATCTGATGCTGACGAAATGTTTCAATTATTGCCACCCGTAGTTGGCTCTTAACGGTATCAATGCCATAGGCATCTTTTGAATAAAACAAAAGCCGAAACTGCATACCAGAGTCTTGAAAATCAAACAGTTGAACCGAAGGCGCAGGGTTTTCTTCTACATCCAAATGATTGTTTGCACACGCCAGTAGGAGTTTTTCAACCAAATGAGCGTTCGAATCAAAAGCAACACAAACAAAAATATCAAAACGAACGGGAGCATTTTGGTGTGTGAAATTAATGACCTTATCACGGGTGATTTTGGAGTTCGGAATCAGCAAGTTATAGCGATCACGGCTCAAAATTTCGGTATAACGCAACTTAATGGCCAGCACTCGTCCAATAATTTGCTCTACCTGAATCACATCGTTTACCTTGATGGTTCGGTCCACCAATAGGATAATTCCCGAAATAAAATCTTCAAACAAATGCTGTAAGCCAATTCCAACACCTACCATTAACGCTGCTGCACTGGCAATCAAAAAATTAAGCCGCATTCCTAATGCTTCGAGCATAATTCCCAATGCAATCACTACGGCAAAATACCGAGTTAACTGATAAATAGCATAATAGACCGAGGTGTCAATGCGCCGCTGTTTAACTTGACGATACAAGAAACCCTTAAAAATGAGCAACATCAGGTGAGTAACACCACCAATCACTAAAATGGTAAGTATTTTGCCCGGCGTTAATTGAAATTCACTCAACCTAACGATTTGGTAATTCAGAAACTCATTAATTGCTTTTTGAAAATTATCCATCTGAATTTAGTTAAAATGCACCTTGCTAAATTTCTACTCAGTCTCTTCCTGTCGCAAAAATCGTTTATTTAGTCGCTACCAAGTTCCAAAAATCAGTTTTTTCTCACTACCTTTTCAAAAAAAATCTAAACGATGATAAAAAAACTACTCCTAACCCTGTGTTTGGGACTGTTTGGTGGAATTTTATTTGCCCAAACGGTCACTTTCCCTCGCAACGATGTAGCCGACGAACGGCTTAATTTGTATGCTTTTACTAATGCCACCATCTATGTTTCGCCAACCGAAATCATCGAAGGGGCTACTCTTTTAATACGTGGAGCTTTTGTCGAAGCTGTTGGCAAAGACATTAAAGTGCCAGCAGGTGCCATTGTAATTGATTGCAAAGGCAAAAGAATTTACCCCGGCTTGGTGGACATTGACTCAGACTATGGAATGCCCGAAGTCAGACGAGCTGGTGGTGGCGGCGGATTTGGAGCCTTAGCAGGTGCAGCAGCTCCTGCAAAAAAAGGTGCTTACGGCTGGAACCCTGCCATACAACCCGAAACCAATGCTGAGGAAGTATTCACAGTCAATGCAACAAGAGCCGATGAACTTCGGAAATTGGGCTTTGGTGCAGTGCTTTCGCACGCCCACGACGGCATAGCTCGTGGCACATCTGCCCTGATTGCGCCTATCGAAGACGTAGAGCAAAATGCCATCTTGAAAGGCAAAGTATCAGCACACTATTCTTTTAGCAAAGGTAGTTCTACCCAAGCCTATCCTAACTCAATGATGGGTTCAGTAGCCTTGTTGCGCCAAACCTATTACGATGCTCAATGGTACAAGCGAGCCTTAAACAAGACAGAGTACAATATCTCGCTTGATCATTTTAACCACGTTCAGAGTTTACCCCAAATTTTTGACACTGATGACCGCTTTGGAATTCTTCGGGCCGACAAAGTGGGCAAAGAGTTTGGTGTTCAATACATTATCAAAACGGCTGGTGACGAATACCAACGCCTCGACGAAGTAAAAGCCACAGGCGCATCGCTTATTGTGCCGCTTACGTTTCCACAAGCTTTTGATGTAGAAGACCCCTGGGATGCAGGTGCTGTATCATTGGCCGAAATGAAGCACTGGGAAATGGCCCCTGCCAATGCCGCCACACTTTCTAAGGCTGGAATCAACTTTGCTCTCACCTCTGCTGGACTTCGGAACCGAGCCACTGATTTTTGGACAAATCTCAGGAAAACCATTGAGTACGGCCTCTCTGAAACCGATGCGCTAAAAGCCTTTACAACTACCCCAGCTGCTCTGCTAAAGTGTGAAGAAAAAATAGGTTGTCTCAAACCAGGTTGCTATGCTAACTTACTCATTACGAGCGATAATCTATTTAAAGCTGATAACGTAATCCATGAAAACTGGATTAAAGGAAAACGTCATGTACTCAACGACATGGCCATCACCGACATCAGAGGTCAATATGATATGAAAGTAGGTGAGCGAACCATGAAATTAAATATTTCGGGGAAAGTGGCTACACCTGAATATCAAATTGTAGTGAGTGATACCATCAAAATTACGCCAAAAGCAACACGGTACAACAACTTGCTTTCGATGACCTACACGATGGGCAGAATGCCTGGCACTGTTCGTTTGTCTGGTTATTTAGAAGGAAAAGACTTCAAAGGAGAAGGCGAAATGCCCAATGGTACTCCTGTAAAATGGTCGGCTATTTACAAAGAAGCCGCTAAAGAAACCCCAGCTCGCCCTGATACCACTCGGCCAAGAATGCCTGAACTGGGTAAGTTAATATATCCGTTTGTAGCATTTGGTAACGAACAAAAACCCAAACAAGAGACCATTTTAGTTAAAAACGCAACGGTTTGGACAAATGAAAAAGATGGGATTCTTCAAAATACGGACGTTTTGCTCGAAAATGGCAAAATATCAAAAGTAGGTAAAAACCTAAGTGCCGCCAATGCCAAAACCATTGATGGTACAGGCAAACACCTCACTAACGGCATTTTTGACGAACACTCACATATTGCGCTATTTGCCATTAACGAAGGTGGTCAGTCGGTCACTGCCGAAGTGCGCCAAGGTGATGTCATTAACTCAGACGACATCAATATTTACCGCCAACTGGCTGGCGGTGTTACCTCTGCACAGTTGTTACACGGTTCGGCCAATAGTATTGGGGGGCAATCAGCTCTAATTAAACTCAAATGGGGCGAGTCGCCAGAAGAACTCAAAATTAAAGGTGCAGATGGTTTCATTAAATTTGCCTTGGGCGAAAACGTAACTCGTAAGTCACAACAAACTGGGCGTTTTGGCGGAGGTGCGCCACCACGTTACCCCATTTCTCGTATGGGTGTTGAGCAAGTAATGATGGATGCTTTTGCTCGTGCACGTGATTATGAAAAAGAGTGGAAAGCCTACGAAGCTGTTCCTGCAAAAGACAGAGTGAATGCGCTCCCGCCCCGCAGAGACATTGAGTTGGATGCCTTGGTTGAAATTTTAAATAAAAAACGCTTCATCACCTGCCACTCCTACATACAGTCTGAAATCAATATGCTCATGAAGGTAGCCGAAACATTTGGTTTCAAAATCAACACCTTTACACATATCTTGGAAGGTTACAAAGTGGCTGATATTATGCAGAAACATGGTTCAGGTGGGTCGTCGTTCTCAGACTGGTGGGCCTACAAAATGGAGGTAAAAGATGCAATTCCGCATAACCCTGCCATGTTGCACAAAGCCGGTGTAGTTACGTCTATCAATTCAGATGATGCTGAAATGGCTCGTCGCCTCAACCAAGAAGCCGCCAAATCGGTACAATATGGTGGTCTTTCAGAAGAAGATGCTTGGAAAATGGTTACGCTTAATCCAGCCAAATTATTGCACTTAGAAAATAGATTGGGTAGTATCAAACCCGGCAAAGAGGCAGACGTGGTGCTATGGAACAACAACCCGCTTTCAATTTATGCCAAACCCGACTACACCATTGTAGAGGGTACTATTTACTTTGATGCCAAACAAGATGAACAAAAGCAAAAAGATTTGGATAAAGAGCGTGCTCGCTTGATTCAGAAAATGTTGGCTGCCAAAGCAGGTGGTTCCCCTACCGTTCGTCCGCAGTTCCGTCGCCAACATATATTCCATTGTGAGGATGAGGGGGATATATCTTTGATGGAAGGTGGGAAGTAAGAAGTAAGAGATATGAAGGGTACTAATTTTTTCAATTAAAATTGATTTGTATGAAACCAATAAAATCATTTAGAGACCTTATCGTATATGAAGAGGCTCATCAGTTAGCGATGGAGATTTTCCATTTAACCATGCAGTTTCCACGAGAAGAAAAATATTCACTTATCGATCAAATAAGGCGTTCTTCCCGTTCAGTAGCAGTAAATATTGCCGAAGGTTGGGGAAAACGAGCGTTTGAAAATGTTTTCAAAAGACATTTAATAGACTCAATTGGCAGTTTAGAAGAAACTAAATCTTGGTTGTTATTTGCATTAGACTGTGGATACATCACTCAGGAACGATTTAATAAGCTTCAAACAAACTACGAAGCATTAGGAGGAAAACTTTTTCGATTGCATGAAAATTGGAATTCAGAAAAAGTAGGTCAGACACAAACAGTAACGACAAAAGTGTTCTCGTTTTTGCTCTTACTTCTTACTTCTTTCTTCCTACTTCCGAGCCAAAGTTATGCCCAAAACCCCGTACCTGCCAAGCCACAAGCCAAGCGGGTTATACTCTATGGCGGGACAGCCCATTTGGGCAATGGAAAGGTAATTCAAAGCTCCGTTATTACCTTTGACAATGGCAAACTTACCGCCGTGGCCGATGCCACCACCATCAGAATCAATCGAGAAGGTGCTGATTATTACGATGTTTCGGGCAAGCACGTCTATCCAGGTTTAGTCTCGCTGGCCAATCACGTAGGATTAGCTGATATTGAGTCTATTGCTGCAGTAAACGACTACGAAGAAACAGGTAGTATGAACCCCAATGTGCGAGCTTTAATTGCATATAATGCTGATTCTGAGATCATTCCAACTGTTAGGGGCAACGGCGTTTTGATTTCGCAGGCTGTGCCAGAAGGTGGCGTAATAACTGGGCAGAGTTCAGTATTTGAAATGGAAGGCTGGAACTGGCAAGATGCCGCCCTCAAAGCCGACGAAGGCATCTGCCTCAATTGGCCTTCGTTTTTAAGCCGTCAATTCAATATTGAAACGTTTTCTTTTACAACCACCCGCAACGAACAACGCAACAAGGTTTTGCAAGAATTGGCCAAAACATTCAAAGATGCTCTTGCTTACACACAAGGAAAACCAAGTGCTTACAACCTCAAAATGGAAGCAATGAAAGGCTTATTTGATGGCACTAAAACCTTGCACGTTCGTACAGATTTTGGCAAAGAAATCATTGAAGCCGTTCAGTTTGCAAAGGCTTACGGTGTGAAGAAAATCGTAATCGTCGGTGGGGCTGAGTGTTCTTCTGTAGTGGACTTTCTGAAAGAAAATAACGTACCCGTTATTCTGGGAGGGGTACACGAGCTACCTGCCCGTGCCGATAACGACGTATATTTGCCTTACAAATTACCATCAGTATTACAAAAAGCAGGTGTTCTGGCTGCAATTAGCTACGCTGGCCTTTCGTGGCGCACCCGCAACTTGCCTTATTTGGCAGGTACAGCAGTGGCTTTTGGTGGGCTTGACAAAGAAGAAGCCTTGAAATTGATTACCTCTAATCCTGCCAAAATATTGGGGATTGATGACAAAGTAGGCACACTCGAAGAAGGTAAACACGCCACACTTATTGTATCAAAAGGTGATATTCTGGATATGCGCACAAGCATTGTAGAAATGGCGTTTATTCAAGGCAAAAAACTTGACTTAGACGACAAACAGAAGAAACTCTACCGTAAGTTTTCGGAGAAATTAGCCAAGTAACATAACCCTAACCAAAACAAAAGGTCGTTGAGTATAAAACCTCAATGACCTTTTTCTTTGTCTAATAATTAAGTTAGCAATGGTCTGACGGTACGTCTGACCTGAAGGATAAACATTCTTAATTCTTCTACCAATAAGTCAGACCACTCTTACTGTGTCTTGTTATTAGATTTTGAATAGCTGCCCAATTAGATTTTTAATTTGTTTTCATACAATTTTTTAGTGATATTGTGCAAATAATAGATTCATTACAGAATTTAGATGAACGCATTAAACATAAAGTGGATTCTTCTCTTTACAATTCCGATCGTAGCCTTATTTTCTTTTCTGAATTTGAACAAAAAGAAGATTAGCTACAACGAAGACATTCGTCCGATTTTCAACAAAAAATGTATTGTTTGCCATGGTGGAGTCAAGAAAAACGGCGGATTCAGCCTGCTTTTTCCCGAAGAAGCCTTTGCCAAAGCCAAGTCGGGCAAAGTGGCCATTATTCCATTTGATGCTGACGATTCAGAGTTAGTAAAGCGACTCAAAACCCACGATTTGGAGAAACGGATGCCCAAAAACAAGGAGCCGTTGAGTGATGAAGAAATCGAAAAAATTGAAGATTGGATTGACCAAGGTGCCCAATGGGAGGCACATTGGGCTTATACCAAACCTAACCAAAGTATCACGCCGCCCCAAGTAGGCGAAAAGTGGGCCATCAACGGCATTGACAAGTTTGTTTTTGAAAAACTCAGCAAAGAAAACCTTCAACCGTCTGCCGAGGCTGACCGAACTACACTGCTCCGCCGGCTCAGTTTAGACTTAATTGGCTTGCCACCTACGCCACAAGAAACGGCCAATTTTCTCAAAGATTCTTCTCCAAACGCCTACGAAAAGCAGGTGGACAGACTGCTCAAATCGTCTGCTTTTGGCGAACGCTGGGCAACCATGTGGCTTGATTTGGCCCGCTACGCCGACTCCAAAGGCTACGAAAAAGACCTCGACCGAAGCATTTGGCAATACCGTGATTGGGTTATTAGGGCATTTAACAACAATATGCCTTTTGACCAGTTTACCATCGAACAATTAGCTGGTGATTTGCTTCCACACAAGCCAAACGAATCATTAAAAACAATTGAAAATCAGTTGATTGCCACCGCTTTTCATCGAAACACCATGTCAAACGACGAAGGCGGCACCAACGACGAAGAGTTCAGAAATATGGCCTTGTTAGACAGGGTTTCAACCACCATGGAGGTATGGCAAGGCACTACCATGGCCTGTGTACAATGCCACAGCCATCCGTATGACCCTTTTCGGCATGAAGAGTTTTATCAGTTAGCGGCATTTTTTAACAATACGCAAGACCGTGATTTGTATAATGACAAGCCTTTGTTCAAGACTTTTACACCAGCAAACGAAAAAGCAGTAAATCAACTCTTGACGTGGTTGCAGCAGCAATTGCCTACCCAAAATCGAGAACCAGCGCAGGCATAAAGTGAGTTATTGGCGGATAAAAGACAGGCATTTCTCAAAAAAATGGGCTACTACCGTATTGAGGCAGAGGATTTTGATAGCACCAGTAGGCACATTGAGCTGTGGAACAACCAAAAAGAAATCATGCAGACCACCGAAGGCTCGTTCACGGTGTATGAAAACGTTGATTTGACCAACATCAGCGAGGTCAATTATCGCTATCAGAGTGGGGCTGAAAATTTGTTTATCGAAATGCGAATTGATAAAGTGGACGGCGAATTGATTAGCAAAGTTGAAACAAAATGTAGTGAAAAAGAAGTCAATTCGGGTTGGTCACGGTGGAGTCAATACACCAACAGTTCGGGCAAAATTAAGCCAACGCAAGGCATTCATGATGTGTATTTGGTGTATCGCAAAGGCAAGAATTTTTGGACAGATTTAATCCATTTAGATTGGATGGAGTTAAAAGAGAACAAACCTTTGAAAAGTAATTTTTCTAAGGCAGTTCAAGATTCTTTGCAAAAACTTGCCACCATTGAGGCCATTCCAACGCCGATTTTAGTAGAACGACCTGCTCACAAAGCCCGTAAAATGCACGTATTTACCCGAGGAAATTGGATGCTAAAAGGCCAAGAAGTTCACCCCGAAGTACCTAAAACCCTGCCCTCGATGCAGCATTTTGCTAAGAACCGCCTTGGCTTGGCGCAATGGTTGGTAAGTAAAGATAACCCACTGACGGCTCGGGTAATGGTCAATCGGTTTTGGGAACAATTGTTTGGCAATGGCATCATTGAGTCATTAGAAGATTTTGGTACGATGGGTGCAAAACCTACGCATCCCGAACTGTTAGATTGGCTGGCCGTAACCTACATGAACGACCAAAAATGGAACAACAAGGCTTTATTAAAATTGATGGTGATGTCGGCAACCTACCGTCAGTCAGCCATTATTTCCAAAGAATTATTAGAAAAAGACCCCCGAAACGTACTCTTAGCAAGAGGCCCACGAGTGCGGTTGTCGTCGGAACAGATTAGGGATCAGGCACTTGCTGTGAGTAATTTATTAAACCCAGAAATGTATGGCCCAAGTGTGCGTCCGCCGAACCCGACAGACGATAATTGGCGCAAAGAATTGCCTCAAAATCAATACCGTAGGGCTATTTATACCTATTGGCGGCGTACCAATCCGTACCCTTCAATGATTACGTTTGATAGTCCACAACGTAATATTTGTACCTCTCGCCGTATCAGAACCAATACCCCATTGCAGGCACTTACGGTGCTGAACGATACCGTGTATTATACGGCTGCTGAGCATATTGCGTTGAAAATGATAGCAGCAAAAACGAAGAAAATTGACGACAAAATAACGATTGGCTACCAAAATATCTTCCAAAAACTGCCAAATAAGCAAAAAACGGCACTTTTAGCAAAATTGTATCAAGATGCCTTGCTTGACTTAAAAGGCAAGAAGAAAGACAACGCTGAGTTTTTGGCCCTGACCTTAACGGCTAATGCCATGATGAATTTAGATGAATTTTTGACGAAATGAAACGCCCATGCAAGTAAATAATTATGCCCTAAGAAATGATTGGGCGTTCCATCTGACACCATTGAAAATAACTACTGTTTAATCAGATGAAAAGAACATCAGTAGCAGAAGAGGCTTTTTTTGAGGATGCAAAGTTTAATACCCGTCGGCATTTTCTAAAACAATGCACGTCTGGTTTGGGCGGAATTGCCTTGGGTTCGTTGTTGGGCAGTTGTTCGTCTCATGCAAACAAAGTGAGTGTCGAAGAAAATCCATTTGCACCCAAGCCGTCGCAATTCAGCCCCAAGGCCAAGCGCATCATCTTCTTGCACATGGAAGGTGCGCCGTCGCAGTTAGAATTGTTTGATTACAAGCCCGAACTCGCCAAATTAGATGGACAGCTTTGTCCGCAGTCGCTGTTAGAGGGCAAACGATTTGCTTTCATTAAAGGTGTGCCTAAAATGCTCGGCCCACAGGCAACATTTCAGCAATTTGGGCAGTCAAGGGCTTGGTTTTCAGACTATTTCAGGTATTTACCCAATTTGGCCGACGAACTCACCTTCTTGAAAGCCATGCACACCGACGAGTTTAACCACGCCCCAGCGCAGTTGTTTATGCACACGGGTGCAGCCCGTGTGGGCAGGCCAAGCTTAGGTTCGTGGATTACCTATGGACTCGGCTCCGAAAATCAGAATCTTCCGGCTTATGTGGTGCTGGTCTCTGGCTCTGAGCCAAGTGCTGGTAAGTACCTGTGGGGCAACGGTTTTTTGCCTTCGGTGTATCAAGGGGTACAGTGTCGTTCTAAGGGCGACCCTGTGTTGTACATCAATAATCCGACAGATATTGACGACTCCTTGCGGAAGAAATCCATCGAAACCATTAACCACCTCAACCAACTCACCTACCAAGAAATAGGCGACCCCGAAACTTTAACACGCATTTCGCAGTACGAAATGGCGTTTCGGATGCAGGCCGAAGTGCCCGAAACCATGGATATTTCGGGCGAGCCTGACTACATTCACAAAATGTATGGTACTGAAATTGGGAAGTCCAATTTTGCCAATAATTGTCTGTTAGCCAGAAAGTTAATCGAAAAGGGCGTGCGGGTGGTGCAGCTATTTGACCGCCGTTGGGACAGTCACGGCACCGATGCAGGAGGTGGTGTGGACATTGGCTTACGGCGAAACGTGGAGTATATTGACAAACCACTAACGGCGCTAATTAGTGATTTAGCACAACGAGGTTTGTTAGACGAAACCCTGATTGTATGGGGTGGCGAATTTGGCCGAACCCCCATGATGGAAAACCGAGCGGGTGATAATAATACACCCTTCAAAGGCCGTGACCACCACGTAGATGCCTTCACGATGTTTATGGCAGGAGCTGGTTTGAAAAAAGGCTATTCACACGGAGAAACCGACGAAATTGGCTATTACGGCATCAATGGCAAAACCCACATCCACGACCTTCAAGCTACTATTCTGCACCTCATGGGCTTCAACCACGAGCAATTCACTTTCCCCTTCCAAGGGCGAAATTTCAGATTGACCGATGTTTCGGGAAAAGTGATTAAGGAAGTGCTTGCCTGAGCATTTATAGTAAAATATGCACAGTTAATTGCCTCCAAAAATAATACCCTGCTTAGGCTGTTGAAGGCTTTATCACAGGGTATTGGTATTCACCTATAAATGTCGCAGGTCAGACGTACCGTCAGACTATACTTGAAAGGCTTTAAATTATCATGCATTCCCTACCATATCTTCGGGTTTTACCCATTCGTCAAACTCCTCTGCGGTCAGATAACCTAATGCAATGGCTGTTTCTTTGAGTGTTGAGCCGTTTTTGTGAGCCGTTTGGGCTATTTCTGCTGCTTTATAATAGCCAATTTTAGTATTGAGTGCCGTTACCAGCATCAATGAATTATTGACGTGCTTTTTGATATTCTCACGCAAGGGTTCAATACCTACAGCGCATTTATCATTAAATGCTACACATACATCACCAATCAAACGAGCTGAGTGCAAGAAATTATAAATCATAACAGGTTTAAACACATTAAGCTCAAAATGTCCGCTTGCACCACCAATGTTAATGGCTACGTCGTTACCCATCACTTGGGCCGCCACCATGGTCATGGCTTCACATTGAGTAGGATTTACCTTTCCTGGCATAATAGAGCTACCTGGCTCATTATCAGGAATATAAATCTCACCAATACCAGAGCGTGGCCCCGATGATAGCATCCGAATATCGTTCCCAATCTTCATCATGCTTACGGCTATTGTTTTCAAAGCACCGTGTGCTTCTACAATAGCGTCGTGAGCAGCCAAGGCTTCAAATTTATTCTCGGCTGTTACAAAAGGTAAGCCTGTTAGCTTGGCAATGTGCTGGGCAACATTAACAGCATAACCCGGAGGCGTGTTGATACCCGTACCGACAGCTGTACCACCTAATGCTAATTCAGACAAATGTGCCAGGGTGTTGTTAATGGCTTTCAAACCATGATCTAATTGCGAAACATAGCTCGAAAACTCCTGACCTAACGTAAGGGGTGTGGCATCCATAAAGTGTGTACGGCCAATTTTCACAACATCTTTGAACGCCAATGCCTTAGCTGCTAAGGTATCACGAAGTTTTTTGATTCCCGGAATCGTCACCTCTATCAAGATTTTATAGGCCGCAATGTGCATCGCCGTAGGAAAAGTATCGTTCGACGATTGTGACTTGTTTACGTCGTCGTTGGGGTTCAAGAATTTCTTTTCGTCCAACAACGAACCACCATTAATCACATGCGCTCGGTAGGCTATCACCTCATTGCAATTCATGTTTGATTGTGTGCCTGACCCTGTTTGCCAAACTACCAACGGAAATTGGTCGTCTAACGTACCCGCCAAAATTTCTTCGCAAACTTGGGCAATTAAGTTCTTCTTATCTTCGGGCAATACTCCAGCCTCAAAATTAGTGATGGCAGCTGCTTTTTTGAGGTATGCAAACGCTCGTATGATTTCACGAGGCATTTTGTTGATATCTTGGGCAATCGGGAAGTTCATGATTGAACGTTGTGTTTGAGCCCCCCAATACACGTTGGCAGGTACTTCAACTTTCCCCATCGTGTCTTTTTCAATTCTAAATTCCATGGTCAGTATGTAGTTAGCTTTAATCAATAACAAAATTATGGGGCGAAGTTAAGGACAAAATGAATTATGCCACATAATTATTCACCGATGTTACACAAAAGTAGTTCGCAACCGTAATCAGCACACGCCCAAACACAAATAATTTAATAATCCATAGCAAAAACTCTACTATTTCACTTTATTTGACCATTATTAGACTCAACCTCAAACCCATGAAACCTTTTGTTATTTTATCAATATTGCTCATTGTCGGCTTCACTTGGATAAAACCACAAAGTAAGTCCACTAAAATTTTACCAAAAAAATCTCAACTCCGCATTGTTCAAGACGAAAAGGCTTCAAGCATTTCTATCTTTCGGTTAAATGAAAAAACACCTATTTTAACCCAAATTGTCAAAGCAGATTTTCGACCCTATTTGCACCCCATCGTAGCACCTGATGGCAAAGGCATTATTACTGAATACAGCCCCGGTCATCACAAGCACCAAACAGGCATTTACTGGGGTTATACCCGTGTGAATGGCCGTGATTATTTCCATCATCCCGAAGGCGATTATTGGAGGCGGGTCTCAGCTAAAGTCATCAAAGCCAAGGGAACCGAAGTAAAATGGGAGACGGTTTATGACCTGTTAGACGAAAAAGGCAGTAGCGTTTTGACAGAAACCCAAACGTGGACCATGCGTGAGGAGGATGGCAAGTACTTACTCAACTTGGAATGGGCAGGCGAAGCCCAAACCGACGTAACCGTAGGCAAATACGATTATGGTGGCTTATTTGTTAGAATGCCTTGGACACAAGGCATTGATGGTGAGGTAGTTAATGCAGCTCGCCAACGAAACGAAAAAGCCGAAGGGCAACGTGCCAATTGGGTGGACGTAGGTATGCAAATTGCAGGGAGAAAAGACAGAGTGCATGTGGCGGTATTAGACCACCTCGAAAACCGTGGGTTTCCGCAACATTGGCGAGTGGACGGGCAATTAGGCATTGGTCCAGCAGGCGCAAGAAAGGCAGATTGGCAAATAAAAAAAGGCAAAATTGAAGTAATAAAACACCAGTTAGTTGTTTACACGGGTACAATTAATGACGTTACAATCAACAAATTGTGGACAGATTATACCGGACAAGACATGGCATACGCCC
>JBGAVQ010000067.1:0-22512 GCA_044228045.1 Spirosomataceae bacterium | reverse complement strand
TTCTTTTTTGTCGTAATTTTAGCAGGGTAGAGTGTTTTCCGGCCTTAGCTCATAATGAAATTGGAGTAAACTTCTCCATTAACAGTTAGACTGAGTAAAGAAATTAACAAGGTCGGCGAAGTTAGGTCAATCTTCTGCGTAGTAACCACGCTAACCTTTTGCCCCCAAATACCAACAAAGACAAAATACCGTTCGCTAAAAAACGCTTTTTTAGTTAGTGTCATTTCGAGGAGTTTTGTAACTTGCCTTCACCTACCACACCTCATTATCAAAAAATATTTTTCTCCCATTTTTCTGTTAAAATTCCTGCAAAAGACAATGAAAAACCGCTACTCATTTCTTTTTTACGGGTGGATTATGCTCTGTCTATCCATTCGCTCTTGGGCTGGCCCCGCTCAAACAACCCCTTACATCAAAATTGACCAATTTGGGTATTTTCCTACGGCCAAAAAAGTGGCTGTCATTGTAGATCCACAGTCGGGTTACAACGCCGCTGAGTCTTTCAACCCAGGTACTGGAGCAAACCAATATCAAGTACGTCGGTGGAGTGATGATGCAGTGGTGCTAAGTGGCACTTTACAGGCTTGGAATGGCGGTGCTACGCATGGTCAGTCGGGCGACAAAGGCTGGTGGTTTGATTTTTCGGCACTTACCACAGCAGGTTCGTATTATATTTTCGACGTGCAGAACAACGTTGGCTCTTACCGCTTCGACATTGGCGATACCGTTTATGACGAAGCCATGAAACACGCTATGCGGTCATTTTATTACCAACGCCTCAACTTTGCCAAGCAGGCCCCCTACACCGACCATAAATGGGCCGACGGGGCAAGTTACGAGGGAGCCAATCAAGACCGTTTTGCCACAAGCCGTTTCAGTAAAGGCAATGCCGCCACTGCCAAAGACCTCCACGGTGGCTGGATGGATGCCGGCGACGTGAACAAATACACGACCTTTGCCGAAAGTGCTGTCATTCAGTTGGCAGAGGCGTACCGTATCAACCCGAATGCGTTCAAAGACAATTATAACATTCCCGAATCGGGCAATGGTATTCCGGATATTCTTGATGAACTCAAATATGAGTTAGATTTTTTGAAACGAATGCAAGATGGTACGGGGACTAATGGCTTTTTCTTGAAAATGGGCGTGGACAATTACAACGAAGTTTCGCCCATAAGCACGGATACCCGCCCCCGCTATTATTTGCCCGAATGTACATCTGCCACGTTGGCAGGAGCAGCGATGTTTGCCGTAGCAGGGCAGACTTTCAAAACCCACGCCTCACTCCTAAGTTATGGTAACGACCTCATAGTCAGGGCAGAAGCTGCATGGAATAGGACCAAAATTACAACCAATAATTTCACAACTTTTGAGACAAACAACGACGACGGCGACATCAAATCTGGCGATGCCGACCGGACGGCAGAGGAGCAATTAGGTAGTGCTTTTGTGACAGCCGTCTATCTCTATGAAGCCACTGGAAAAGCGGAGTATAAGACTTTTGTGGAAAGCCAATATGTGAATGTTAAGCCATTTAAAGACACGTGGTGGGGGCCTTATTGGATACCTCAGCAATTGGCATTTTTGCGGTACACCACGCTATCGGGCGTATCAGCCACGGTGGCCAACAACATTCGCAACCAAAAAGCAGGCATGAATTATTTGATGTCAGTGACAGATTACAGTGCAGCTACTGATCTATACAGGGCTTATATGCCTGATAGCCAGCATCATTGGGGTAGCAACCAAGTGCGGTCAAATGGCGGTGCATTGAACCTTGATTTTATTACGTTCAACATTAACCCCGCAAGCCAAACCCAGTACCGAGAGGTAGCAGAGCAATATTTACACTGGATGAATGGCGTAAATCCCATGAACTTGGTGATGCTTTCTAACATGTCGGTAGCAGGGGCAGAAAACAGCGTGAATGAAATTTATCATACGTGGTTTACGAACGGAACGGTTTGGGACAATGTGCTGACCTCAGCCAACGGCCCAGCACCTGGCTATGTAACAGGAGGACCAAATAAAAGTTATGGCGGTTCGGTTGCTAATATTACGAACCAGCCTCCTCAAAAAGCCTATAAAGAATGGAACAATGGTTCGCCCGAAAACTCTTGGGAAATTACCGAACCTTCTATTTACAATCAAGCGGCCTACATCATGCTTTTGGGGCGTTTGATGAACACCACAACACCCCCCACCGATAATGAAGCCCCTACTGCTCCAACAAATCTGACTGCTTCTAATGTGGCAGAAACCAGCTTAACATTAACATGGACAGCCTCTACTGACAATGTAGGCGTAACGGCGTATGAAGTGTATCAAGGAGCTAATTTGTTGAATGGCAACGTGATAGGTACGTCATTTAACGTGTCAGGTCTTGCTTGCAACACCGCTTATAGCTTTACCGTAAAAGCCAAAGATGCAGCAGGTAATGTATCTGACCCCAGCAATGCGGCCAATACAACCACAACTGCTTGCGATGTTCAAGCGCCAACGGTTCCAAGCAATGTAACTGCTTCAAATGTCTCGTCATCAAGTCTGACACTTTCGTGGACTGCCTCTACCGACAATGTGGGTGTAATGGCCTACGAAGTGTATCAAGGAGCAACGTTAGTGAACGGAAATGTAACGGGAACATCGCTAAACATCACAGGATTAGCCTGCAATTCGCCGTTTAGTTTTACGGTAAAAGCAAAAGATGCGGCAGGAAATACTTCTGCAAACAGCAGTGCATTGAACGTTTCTACTTCGGCTTGCTCAACTGGAATCATCGTTTATGACGATGCCCTTGCTGGCGGTTGGGATGATTGGTCGTGGGGTTCTACTCGCAATTATGTTAATACCAGCCCTGTTCAAGTGGGTGTTAATTCCATTCGGGTAGATTATTCGGGTTGGGGAGGGGTATCGTTGCGGCAAGCAACAGCAATAACACCAACGGCTAATACCGAAGTTAAATTCTGGGTATATAGCACGGCTGCTAATAGTCTTCGTTTTTATATTCAAACAGATGACAGTTCGGCACAACCCGCAGAATATGCCTTTACAACAGATGCCAATCAGTGGAAAGAGATTACTGTGAACATGAGTCAGATGGGTAGCCCAGCGGCAATAAAGCGAATCAATTTTCAGAATGGTTCGGCTAATAACGTAACGGCTTATTTTGACCAAATCAGGATTGATAGCAATACTCCTCCGACAGACACGCAAGCACCAAGTGTTCCTACAGGACTAACCGCCTCAAACATTACCCAAACGAGTTTAACACTTTCGTGGACGGCTTCAACTGACAACGTAGCAGTTACGGCGTATGAAGTATATAGAGGAACAACTTTACTAAGTGGTTCGGTGTCAGGTACTTCTTACAACGTAACAGGTTTGACTTGTGGTACGGCTTACAGTTTCACCGTAAAAGCCAAAGATGCCGCAGGGAATATTTCAGCCGCAAGCAATGCCTTGAATACCAACACCTTGACTTGCCCAGATACCCAAGCACCAAGTAAACCTGTGGGGTTAGCTGCCAGTAATAAAACCCAAAGCAGCTTGACTTTGACATGGACTGCTTCAACTGATAATATAGGTGTTGTTGCTTACGAGGTGTATCAGGGAGGTGTTTTACTGAACGGAAATGTAACAACTACTTCTTTGAATATCTCAGGACTGATTTGTAACACCACATACACCTACAATGTAAAAGCCAAAGATGCCGCAGGAAATGTGTCGGCAATCAGTAATACGTTAAGTGTAAAAACTACTGCTTGCCTTAGTTTGGTGATTTATGACGAAGCACTTGATGCCAATTGGAGCGATTGGTCGTGGGGTTCTACTCGAAATTTTGCTAATACAACCCCTGTGAAGGTAGGTGGTAAATCGTTGCGAACCGACTATACAGGTTGGGGAGGTATATCTTTTCAACATGGTACGGGTATAACGCCAACAGCTTCAACAATTCTGCGGTTTTGGGTCAGGAGTACGGCAGCAAATAGTCTTCGGGTGTCTATCCAAACCAGCGATAGTGGTACAGAATTAGGGAACTATACCTTCACGACGGGTGTAAATGCTTGGCAGGAAATTGTACTGAATATGAGTCAGTTAGGTAATCCTACACTCATCAAGCGCATCAATATTCAGAATAATTCAGCGAATAATGTAACAGCGTATTTTGACAACATTCGCATCAATACCGTTAATAATGCTCGATTAGGTACAGAGGCTATTGATGAAAACGAGGAAATGCTTGCCTATCCTAACCCATCCGAAGGTATGGTGAATGTTCATTATTTTGCTAAAAAAGCACAGGATATCAATCTGCAAGTGATTGATATGAGTGGCACAATGTTGCAACACCATGTACAACAAGCAGCCGAAGGCATAAATACCTTTCAAGTGAATTTGAACCACCAATCGGCTGGATTGTACCTGATTCGTGTGCAGTCGCAAGAAGGTACACAGACAAAAAAAGTGTTGATTCAACGATGAAATGATGAATAGAGTAGAGACGTTGCAGTGCAACGTCTCTACCATAAATATGTTTATTTCTTCTGTAATAGTATCAATCGGTAGCTCTTGTATTTTTTGAAGTTTTCGGCGTTGCGTCGTCCTTCAAAATGTTTCCGCTGGTTTTTCTCGATTTTCTTCTTGAATCGCCATAAAATAAACCGATACACCCACGGATATCGATCTTCTAACAAGCTGCCAAGTAATTTAATTGAAGGCAGTACTACATTCATTGTCAGGTTGTTAATGAGCGTCATTGTTGGGGCTATTTGCTCTGTAATGTCGTGGTCAAGCACGATAGCGAACCGTTCTGAGGGGACAGTTGCGTAGAAATCCTGCAAGCGATGTCCACCTCCAAGCGGGCTTGTTCCTTCGGCTTCGGTCTGAAAAAAGTCACACAACATCATATAGCCTTTGTCATTCAACAGCCGATGCGAAAGCTCAAAGTTTTTTGCCATATCTATGTATTGAAAACTCTCGCTAAATAAAATCATATCCACAGCTTTATTCCCCGTATAGTCTTCGTACTTACATTCTGTTACGGTGGCTTTGTCGGCCAAGCGATTCACCGCCCGAGTTGTGAGATTTGATTTTGGAGATACAGCGGCTACCTGATAGCCTTTTCCAATAAAGTCTTCGGCCACTTTGCCTGAACCACAGCCTACATCCAAGATGCTTTTTACACTCGATGGAATGTGCGAAAGTAAATTATTGGTATAATTTTCCTGCGCTTTTTTGAGGTTTGGCCCTACAACTTCCAGTTCGGAAGTCCAGTAGCCGTAGTGCATGTATTCCGACTCAAAAAAAAACTTAAAAAGATTGAGGCCAATATCTAAGCCTACTTCTTTAGAATCTACTTTTTTGTGTGAAGCCATAAGGTTTTAGAGGTTAAGTAATCAGTGGTTTAGTACCTTATTAGAAAATTGTATATACCAATCCCAAAACTGTGGTTAGAGGTTTTCTGCGTATAATCTCTCAAACATACACATAAACATTTTTTTTGTCATAGTCTTAATAGGAATTATACAATTTTCTTTTCGGATTACCTCAAAGACAGTAAGAACTGAAATGCGAGATGGGGGTGTTAAACTTGTTATGCCGTTTGCAAGTCAGATGTTTCGTCAAACCAATGTTCAGTAGGACAACCTGCGAGATAATTCAACAAAAAAGGAGTAAGAAATTAATCTTACTCCTTGTTGGGGATAAATTGATTTTGGTTCAACTATAATACGGGAATTGTCCAGCTGTGCGTCCCAGACTGTGCGTCCCAGACTATGCGTCCCAGACTGTGCGTCCCAGTGGTTACACGGACAATGGCGGTTGCCCCACAGGCAACCTTCGTCCCGTATAAATCAACGAAGAACCTTGATTTTTTAAACGCTTTATTTACTTAAAACCTCCCAGCCAGCGTTACACCATACACACGAGGTGTACCCATTGTCACGGCACCGAAATTATAGCCGTAAGCGATGTATGAGGTATTTCCGATATTTCGTCCCCAAAACATCAATGAATAATTTTTGGTGGAAACTCCCGCACGAACATTCAATAATCCGTAAGCATCTTGACTGAGGGTATTTGGCAGGTCAAAGTACTGTTTACCAATGCTTTTCCATTCAACTCGCAGTAAGCCTTCTAAGTTTTTAATCAATGATTTTGAATATTGAGCTGCTAACAAGGCAGTATAATTTGGTGTTTGAATTTGATAATTACCCTCAAAATTCTTATTCTCGGTATTCGGCTGCCCAGTATTATCGTATGTTGTAACCGGTACCGATAACTTAGAATAGGTAGCTTTAACAGTTCCAAAACTTGCATCTACTTGCAATCCTTTAACAGGCGTGGTCGAAACTTCCAGTTCTATGCCTTTACTGCTAAAGTTGCCTGCGTTCGTTGTGGCAGTTCTGAATCCGAGCGAAGGAATCAAGCTTGGGATTTGGGCATTTGTCACATCAATATAAAACAAGGCAAGGTTGGCTCTTAATAAATTTTGAAAATATGTGCCTTTCCAG
Organism: Spirosomataceae bacterium; assembly: GCA_044228045.1. Taxonomy (GTDB): domain Bacteria; phylum Bacteroidota; class Bacteroidia; order Cytophagales; family Spirosomataceae; genus JAXLVB01. The sequence goes on along the minus strand of JBGAVQ010000067.1, from coordinate 16,000 downwards.
CCAAGTTCAAAATTGTTACTAAACTCTGGTTTGAACGCAACAAGGGGTGCTTCGGATGGGTCGTAACCGATTTGACTCATGCCACCTACTCTATAGCCTTTACTGTATGTAGCATAAACCAACTGATTCTCGGCTTTTCGGTACGAAAAAGTAAGTTTAGGAGAAACAGCACTAAAATTTGTTTTTCCAGAGGTATCGGCTTGTGTTACCATTACAAAACTTCCTGCTACAAATTGACTTCCAACTGTGAGTTTTTGGTCTTCGTAATCATATCTGAGACCTGCCGTAACACTCAATTTATCAGTTAATTGATAAGTGGCTTGGCCAAAGAATGCATATCCAAAACTATTAGAAGCAGTGTTTGTAATTACCTTGAATGGGGCGCCTGGTTGGCCAAACTGTTCTGCATCTTTACCCGCCAATAATGCTTGCTTAGTTGGATAACTTTGGTTGAAATAGTAGGTTCCAAGCGTCCATTTTAATGGACTTTCTGATTTGGCTGAAGAATTTACCCTGATTTCTTGCGAAAAGACTTGAATTTTATTTTGCCCATTATCAGGGCTAATTTCTATAGAGTTTACATCCGCAGCCTGAAAATCAAATGGAATCTGAACGTCGGCATCAATTGCCCCTTTGTAATAACGAGTAGCAGCTTGATACCCCGAAGTTGCTGTGATGTCAACCTTATCGCCATAATAATTGAACACAGCCGAAGCATACAGGGTGTTGTCAATGTCTTGGGCTATGGCATTGTAATTAACTTTAAACCGAAGCGACTCAACAGCGGCATTAGCGAACGGAATCAAAGCGTATGAGCCGTTATTACGACGATCGAAATGCTTAACATTGAAGGTGGCCGAGAATTTGGGAGTAGCTATCCATTTTAAAAAATAATTGCCTGTTGTGCTTGAATAGCTATCAAACTTTGAGTTGTTATACATGTTTGTAAAATACCCATCTCGCTTGTCAGTCAGGAAGTTAGCTCCTACAAAAAGTTTATTTTTAACCAATGGGGTTTTTACCCCAACCGCAAATCGCTGCGTACCAAAAGACCCGAAGTTTAACTCTGTATAACCAGAGGTTTTGTTACTTGGCTGCTTGGTAATAATGTTAATTACACCACCCATTGCATTGCGCCCATACAAGGTGCCTTGTGGTCCACGAAGTACTTCAATGCGCTCAATGTCAGTGAGTTGAGGGATACAGGTGCTTAAACGAAACTGATTTACACCATCTAAATACACAGCAATTGGTTGGTCAAAAGAGGCTGAGGTAATACCACGAATAGAGGCCACATTTTTTTCGTCGCCGGGGCTGTCTGAGTAAAAGTTAGGAACTAATCCCATTATTTCTTTCAAGTTCCATAAGCGGTAATCGGTTACTTGTTTGCTGGTGATGGTCGAAATTGCCACTGGCACTCGTTGTGCTTTTTGCTCTGATTTTTCGGCAGAAACCACCACTTCGTCTAATGCCGTGGCGGTTTCTGTCAATTGTAAATGTAGTGTTTGCTCCTCGTTGTTTTTTAATTCTATATTCTGGCTCATACTTACGTAGCCAATTGCCGTAACATATATAGTATGTGTACCTTTAGAAAGTTTTGACAAGAGAAATTTGCCTTGCGAGTCTGTAGTTGTACCCCAATTGGTGTTTAATACCCGGATGTTAGCCCCCACAATTTTTTCGCCCTGCTGGGTTGTAAGGTCACCCGAAATGCCTTGCGCCCAAAGTGGAGAAATACTAATTCCAAAAACTAAAGCGTAAATAAGGTTTTTCATTTTAAAATTGAGTCTTGTTGTGATTAGGGGGGCAAAATTACACCAGAAAGCAGAGGAAAATAAGAAAAAAGAAGTAAATCTAATTTCCTTTGCTTTCTTCGGCTCGCACGGTTGGGTATTTTATGCCCAATTGCTCCAAATACGATTTGTATTTAGAGGGGTCGTAATAAAATTTCTTCATGTCATCCCTAAATTTTGCCATGATTTCACGGTTAATGGTGATAACAGGCTTATCGGTTGGCGCAATAAGCGGTTCATATTTTTCATTTTTAGTCTGAACCTCCTTGTAGTATTTCCAAGCGTCTTCGATGATGCTGGGTTTTACCAACATCTCCAGCAAAGTCATAGCTTCTACTTTGGCTCCTGCTGTACAACCTTTATGAGCAATAGGCGTTGCCATCGAAATGGCATTGGCCCAGTGATGTCCTGGTAGGCCAGGTATATTTGAAGGATAACCTAACACGACGGTTGGTAAAGACCAAGAAATATCAGCAATATCATCGGAGCCACCACCCATAGACATTAACACGGGTTCGATGGTCGTGTCGGCTTTCATGGCTAAACCTGTTTTGGTAGGCGATTTTATTTCTTTTTGAAGGGATTTCGCTAAGGTTTGATCAGCTTCTGACCACTCAGGCTGCCCTACTCGCTTAATGTTTTCGTACATAGCCTCGGCAATGGGTTTGTTAAAATGCCCTGGCCAGGCACTACCCACAATTTCCCAATTTACCGTGGTTCCGGTCATCATGGCAGCACCTTGGGCAATTTGTTTGCCAGCCTCAAACAAATCCTTGATTTTGGGATAAGTACGCTCCCTAAAATAATACCAAACAGTTGCTTTGGACGGAACAACATTGGGTTGGTCTCCGCCATTGGTGATTACATAGTGTGAGCGTTGGGTTGGTTGGAGGTGTTCACGCTTGTAATTCCAGCCCACATTCATCAGTTCTACGGCATCTAAGGCACTTTTGCCTCGCCATGGGTTACCTGCAGCATGTGCGGCTTCACCTTCAAAATTGAACCGAACAGATACTAATCCATTATAGCCTACGTCGCCCCAACGCACGCTCAACTGCGAATTGACGTGGGTAAAAATACAAGCATCCACGTCTTTGAAGTGGCCATCTCGTACGAAATATGCTTTTGCTCCTACTAACTCTTCGGCCACACCGGGCCAAAGCATGAGTGTTCCGTTGATTTTTTCACGTTCCATGATTTTTTTCATCACTAAGGCCGAGGTTACATTGAGTGCTTGCCCCGAATTATGTCCCTCGCCATGACCGGGGGCACCTTCTACCAATGGGTCGTGGTAGGCAACGCCAGGTTTTTGAGATGCTTTAGGAATACAGTCCACGTCTGAGCCAATAGCAATAACGGGTTTGCCTGTGCCATAGCTCCACTTGGCAAGCCAAGCGGTGGGCATTCCAGAAATACCTTTAGTGATGGTAAATCCTTCTTTTTCAAGGATTTCGATAAGGTATTTGGAGGTTTCAAACTCTTGATATCCCAGTTCGGCAAAGCTAAAAATCATATCGTTCATGATAGCCGTTTGCTCATGGCGTTTTTGAACCTCTTCGGTGATTTCTTTTTTTAGGGCCTCAATTTTGGCATCGCTTAATAACTGATTGGGCTGCGATTTAAAATTAGGGTCTTTCTTTTTTTGACCAAACGACGGGGCGATCAGTGTCAAGGCAAGTAAAATGGTAGTAAGTGTTTTCATTTGGTATGCTGGGTTAAGGGATTATTAAATGAATAGTTTGCTCTGCATTGAAGCGGAGAATGAACTAAATTATGGATGAAAATTAGGTCTTTATGCCGATGTAAGCAATTTTATTTCGACAAAAAAGCCTGATACAGCGATTTATTAGCAAAAATCTTATCTTTGGGCAAACAAACTAAGGTCGAAGTATTTCGCCCGCAATCACTAAATTCATACCTAATGAGAAAATTGTTTACCATTTTGCTACTTGTTGTGGCACAATTCTCCATCGCTCAAACACTACAGTCTCCCTCCGAATTTGTAGGTTATTCTTGGGGTAGTAGGTTCACCCCTCACCATCAAGTAGTTAATTATCTGGAATATGTAGCTCGTACTCTGCCAAATTCTGTCAAAATTGTTCGTTATGGCTCCACTTATGAAGGTCGCCCGTTGATGGTAGCAATCATTGCCAACGAGCAGAATCTTCGTGAAATAGAAGAAATTCGTACCAACAATCTCAAAAGTATTGGTTTGTTGTCTGGTACACCTTCTAAAAAACAACCTGCTATCACTTGGTTGAGTTATAATGTGCATGGCAACGAAGCCTGTGCTACCACAGCCGCAATTCAGGCTTTTTATGATTTGGTTCGCAAAGATAATCCTACAGCGCAACAGGTATTGGCTAACTCGGTGGTAATTATGGATTTGTGCTTAAATCCTGATGGTTATGACCGTTATGTGAATTGGTACAATCAAAAAGTAGGCAGAAAAGCCAATCCATTTACATTTAGTGTAGAGCATTTTGAGCCGTGGCCAGGTGGTCGTCCTAACCACTATTATTTTGACCTAAACCGTGACTGGGCTTGGCAAACACAGAAAGAAACACAAGAACGAATTGCATTTTATAACTCGTGGATGCCACATCTTCATGCAGATTTTCACGAACAAGGGCTCAACAGCCCATATTATTTTCCACCTTCGGCCAAACCATACCACGAAGACATCACGCAGTGGCAACGTGAAATGCAGAACGTAGTGGGTGAATACGAGCGCAAGTATTTTGACAAAAACGGTTGGTTGTACTTTACCCGTGAAAATTTCGACTTGTTTTACCCCAGTTATGGCGACACATACCCTACTTATAATGGAGCCATTGGCTATACCTTAGAGCAAGGCGGCTCAGGTAGAGCTGGCTTGGCGGTAATGACTGATGCCGGCGACACCCTAACCCTTAAACAACGTGCTGACCACCATGCGGCTTCGAGCTGGGCGGCTATGGAAGCCGTTTCGTCACGGGCCGATAAAGTGGTAAGTGAGTTTGTGAAGTTTTATGATAATGCCAAAACCAATCCAGTAGGCACGTTTAAGTCTTTCGTAATTAAGGCCAAAGGCGATGAAGCCAAAGTAAAAGCCTTTACGGGTTTCTTGGATAAACAAGGCTTTCAGTATGGTTATGGCGGTAAAGAGCTAATGGCTATGGGGTATAGCTATCAAGAAGACAAACAGGTGAATTTTAAGGTAGAAGCAGAAGACGTAGTCATCAATTTGTACCAGCCACGCTCTACTTACTTAAAGATTTTGTTGGAGCCTAAGTCGGCACTCGAAGACTCAGTAACTTACGATATTACCTCGTGGTCGTTGCCTTATGCTTATGGTTTGAAGGCTTTTGGCGTAAAAGAAAAATTGACGCCACAGGCAAAGCCTATTGGCAAAACCGAAACAAAAAATGTAGAAAAGCCTTATGCTTATGTGGTTCGTTGGCAAACCGTTGACGATGTAGCATTTTTAGGGCATATTTTAAACAAAAAAATAAAAGTCCGTGCAGCCGAGAAACCATTTGAGTTGGATGGACAACAGTTTGCCGCCGGCACCCTACTTATTGTTCGTGCTGGCAATGAGGCCATGGGGGCTCAATTTGATAAAATTGTTAAAGAAGAAGCAGAGGATCATGGCATTGCCCTCTATCCGGCCACTACTGGCTTTGTAACCAAAGGTTCTGATTTTGGTTCAGGTAATGTGAACGTGTTGAAAGCACCTAAAATTGCAGTGTTGTCGGGTGAAGGAACGTCGTCAACAAGTGTAGGGGATGTATGGCATTTCTTTGACCAGCAAGTCAAATACCCAGCTGCCATGATTTCGCCAGATATGCTGGGGAATATTGACTTGAAACTGTTTGATGTAATTGTAATGCCCTCGGGCGGGTATGGGCGTGCCTTAAACGAACGCACACTAACCAGCTTGAAGGACTGGATAAGAGGAGGTGGAAAACTTATTGCGATGGAAAGTGCAGTAGGGGCATTATCTGGCAAACCAGATTTTAACGTAAAAGTTAAAGAAGAAGAAAAGAAAAAAGACGATAAAGCAAAGGAAGGCAATCCCACCGACGACCTCAAACAATATGGCAATCGTGAACGAGAATTTGTGATGGAAGAAACGCCGGGTAGCATCTACAAAGTAACCATGGATAATACCCATCCACTTGGCTTTGGTTACGATAAAACTTATTTTGGCTTATTGTTAGAAGCCAGTAATTATGCCTTTTTAAAAGAAGGCTGGAACGTGGGTTATACTGGCAAAAATGCCATTGTAGCTGGTTTTGCAGGTAAAAATGCACGTAAGAAATTAGAAAATAGCCTAATCTACGGTGTGCAAGACATGGGGCGTGGCAAGGTTATTTATTTGGTCAATAATCCACTTTTCCGTGGATTTTGGTACAACGGCAAATTGCTTTTTGGTAATGCAGTTTTTATGGTTAATTAGTTAAAATTGACCACCCTGTTTACTTGATTCGGTTGGGGTTTTCGCTTACAAAAGCGCCCCAACCTTTTTTTGTACCTGTCTTGGTTGCCTGAATGTTGTTACTATGTGACTGATGGCATATGGCCACTGCTAAGGCATCGGTTGCATCAAAGTGCTCAGACTCTAATTTGACACCAAGTAACCGCTCGAGCATAAATGCCACCTGTTCTTTGGTAGCATTGCCATTACCAGTTACCGACATCTTTACCGATTTAGGCGAATACTCCACAATTGGAATTTCTTTTGACAAAGCTGCTGCCATTGCTACGCCTTGTGCTCGTCCCAATTTAAGCATTGATTGTACATTTTTACCAAAGAAAGGAGCTTCTAACGCCATCTCATCTGGCATAAATTCCACAATGATGCTGGTAACACGCTCAAATATTTTCTTTAATTTTACTTCATGGGTGCTATATTTGGTCAAATTTATGACTCCGTACTGTAGTAATTCAGCTTTACGGTTCACTACCCGAATTATACCATAGCCCATATATCGTGTGCCAGGGTCGATACCTAAAATTATTTTTTCTTGCTCTGCCATTGTGATGCAAATTAGCAACAAAGTTTGGTTTATTGTCAAATTAGTGATGTTGTTCGCTATCCTTTGGTATGTATGGATACGTTTAAAAGACGAGCAGGCAAATTTGGATAGTATCCTAAGCCAGATGCGACAATTGCTTCATGGTGAGCGACTTGCAGGGTTGAGCGTAGTTGTTTTGCTGATTGTTGTTAATTGGTCTCTCGAGGCAAAAAAATGGCAATTATTAGCACGTCGCATTGAGCAAATTTCTTTTGTTCAGGCCATTAAATCTGTATTGGCTGGATTATCTTTAGGCTTTTTAGCTCCTGCATTCTTGGGCGATGCTACAGCCAAAGTATTGAGTTTGCAGTCAGAGCAGCGTACCAAAAGCCTGGGAGCAGTGGTGTTAGGCGGCGGTATTCAGTTTTATGTGGCGTTATGTTTTGGAACTATTGCCTACTTTTATTTTTTGATAGGTGTCAAAGAAGTTGTTCATCTATCAGAGTGGATATTGGCTATCTTGTTAATAATTAGTATTTTGTTGGGGTTTTGGTTGTTTATTAAACGAACCAACCTGCCGCAATTATTTCAAAAAAAGTGGCTAAGTACTTACGGTCATTTTTTTCAAGTTTTGGGTGAATATTCACAAAAAGAACTCATCGCCATTACCCAAGTGGCAGTCATGCGATACCTGACATTTAGTTTACAATTCTTTCTAATACTTCAGATATTTGCCATTTCTTTGCCCATTTTTGACCTAACTGCGGTTGTTTTTTTAGTTTTTTTGGCCAAAACAGTCATCCCAACTTTTAATTTTTTGAGCGACTTGGGCGTGAGAGAATTTTCCGCACTTTATTTTTTTCAATATTTTCACGTGCCTTCTGCCCAAGTAGTTTCGGCTACACTTTCACTTTGGATGCTCAATATTTTACTTCCTGTACTCGTGGGCAGTGTGCTTGTTCTTCAACTTAAAGTATCCAAAGTATGAGCATTTTACTTTGTATCTCTTTTATGTATGCCTGCTTCACAGGCGTTTTGGTGGTTGGTTGGTTTCGAATGGAGCAATTTCAGCTAAACCCAGCTACGCTTATCACGACAAGAGTAACGGTCATTATTCCTGCTCGAAACGAAGCCAATACGCTACCATTTTTATTGCAAGATATTAATAATCAGGATTTTCCAAGAGAATATTTAGAAGTACTGGTAATGAACGATGCTTCAACTGACCAAACGGCAGAGGTAGTTGAAGGACTAAAATCAAGTGTAAATTATCAGTTGAGGTTGGTAAATGTAGATACAAGTTTATCTAACTCACCCAAAAAGCGAGCTATTACACAAGGGATTTCATTAACATCAAGCGATTTGATAATCACAACGGATGCCGATTGCCGAGTGGGTATTTATTGGCTACGTTTGATGGTACAATATTACCAAACTTATTCGCCTCAACTTATCAGTGCACCTGTTACGTTTGTGGATGATTCCCGCCCGTTTACTTCCTTGCAAATTGTTGAATTCGCCAGTTTAGTTGGCTCAGGAGCTGTTTCTATGTTTTTACAAAAACCAAGCATGTGCAATGGTGCAAACTTGGCTTATACAAAAAAAGCATTTGAAGAAGTAAATGGCTTTGAAGGAAGTGAGCAGTTAGCATCGGGCGATGATGAATTTTTGATGCACAAGATTTTCCAACGATTTCCAGACCAAGTGCTGTTTTTAAAAAACAATGAAGTTATCGTAAAAACCTCAGCACAACAAACGCTTCATTCGTTTGTACAACAACGCAAACGTTGGGCAAGTAAATGGCAATATTATCAAAATTGGCAAGTAACTGCCTTAGCTATCTTTATCTTTTGTGTAAATTTCGGGCTAATTATCGGATTGGTAGGTGCATCGGTTGGATATTTTTCGTGGAAAGCATTTGTTTGTCAAGTTGGCTTGAAATTAGGACTTGAATTGATTTTCTTACAAGGGATGTTGCGCTTTTTAGGTCATGGCTTAGTGGGTTGGTGGATACCGATTACGCAATTGATTTACCCTTTTTACGTCAGTTTTTTTGGATTACTGGCTCAGAAAAAAGGTTATGAATGGAAAGGAAGGAGGCTTAACTGATGTTTTTGCACAAATCTAATTTCTTGTTTAGATGGGTTTACCCCCAGTTCTTATGGAAAATTCCAATAAGCGAAAAGGTGATTTATTTAACTTTTGACGATGGGCCTATTCCCGAAGTTACCGAGTATGTACTTAGTCAATTAGCTCATTATCAGGCAAAAGCTACTTTTTTTTGTATTGGCGATAATGTCAGGAAACATCCAGAAATATTTCAAAAACTCATTGAAGGTGGACATTCAATTGGGAGCCATACTTTTAATCACTTAAATGGCTGGAAGTCTGGAAACTTAGACTATATTGAGAATTTTGAAAAATGTACTCAATTGTTGACTGAAAAAAAAGTGAAAAATAATCTTTTCCGTCCACCGTATGGCCGTATCAAAAAAGCGCAGGCAGTGGAGATTCTAAAAACCCATTCGGTTGTGATGTGGGACGTATTGTCAGGAGATTTTAGCCAAGAATTATCCCCCGAAACTGTATTGAAAAAATCAATTAGATATACTGAAAACGGGTCAATTGTGGTGTTTCATGATAGTCTCAAAGCCCGCCGAAACTTGGAATACGCTTTGCCTCGTTATCTGGAACACTTTTCGGGAAAAGGCTTTGTTTTTAAATCGTTACCAGCTCAATAAGGTCTGACTACAACGCCTATATGAATTTTCCAAGCATTTCAATTCTCATTGCTGCACGAAACGAAGAACAGAACATCCTTAGATGTTTGGAGTCTATTCATCACCTTAACTATCCGAAAGAAAGGCTTCAAATCTTGATTGGCAACGATGACTCAACGGATAATACCAAACAAATTACCCTAAAATATATTGAAGATAAGCCTCATTTTCAGTTAATTACCATTCAAGAAAAAGTTGAAAACCTAACTGGAAAAGCCAATGTGTTAGCTCAGTTGGCACGTGAGGCAAGAGGAGAATATTATTTTTTTACTGATGCCGATATCGCTGTGCCACCTACTTGGATTGAGGCAATACTCGCTGAGTTTTCGGAAAAAGTAGGGGTGGTCACTGGCATAACTACCATGGAGAGCAAAAACATTTTCCATGAGCTTCAGGGTATTGAATGGCTCAGTTCGCTTTATGTGATGTTTTGGTTTGCCAAGCTCAATGTGCCACTTACAGGCATGGGCAACAACATGGCCATTACCCGTGAAGCCTATTGGCAAACAGGTGGTTATGAAAAAATTGGCTTTTCTGTTACCGAAGACTACGATTTGTTTAGAGCAATTTTAGCAGCAGATTATGAGTTTAAGCAAGCCTATTGTGCCGAGGTACTCACCATTTCTAAACCAATGAACACTTGGTCAGAACTCATGCAACAACGCAAGCGCTGGATGTACGGAGCCATGCGGTTGCCGTTCTCTATACAAATCAATACTTGGTCAAATGCCTTGTTTTTGCCTGTGTTGATTATGTTGGCATTCGTATTTCCGTATGTAGCCTGGATAGACGGCATTAGTTATTATTTACTCTGTTTTTTTACGGCTTACATGGCACTAAAAAAAGCCAAACAGCCCATTAACAGTAGTTTACTGATTTTTCCAATATATTTCGGAATCATTTACTTTGTCATGTTTGTCAATTACTTTTTGCCAACAAAAACAGTGTGGAAAGGGCGGCAATATTAGTGCTTTCGGTATTTTCAACCTGCCTGTGAAATCCCCTCTTTGGAGGGGCAGGGGTGGGTAAATGTTGGAACTTTTACAAACAATCAAAAAATATTCTTGACTTGCTTGACTTTTCTCGACTTACAACTTAGAAACTTATGACTTACAACTACATAGAAACCCACGCACATATTTACGACCCAGTTTTTGCTGAAGATAGGGACTCCATGTTGTTAAAAGCCTTTGAATCAGGTATATCACAAATATGGATGCCTAATTGCAATTCCGAAACCATAGAAGGAATGATGGGGCTGGCTACCAGTTATCCTCAACAATGCTTGCCCATGATGGGTCTGCATCCATGTTACGTGAAAGAAGATTTTCAGCAAGAACTTTATATCGTTGAGGAGTGGTTGGCAAAGTATCCTTTTTTAGCAATCGGCGAAATCGGCATGGATTTGTATTGGGATAAAACTTTTGTTTTGCAACAAGAGGAGGCTTTTTTGGTTCAATGTCAATTGGCAAAAAAACATAATCTTTGGATAGACATTCATAGCCGAAATGCTTTTTGGGAGGTGGTTGCTTTGCTTGAAAAAAATGCAGACCCAAACTTACGAGGTATTTTTCATTGTTTTTCGGGAGGGATGGACGAAGCTAATAAAGCCATTGAACTTGGATTTTTGTTGGGAATAGGAGGGGTGCTTACCTTTAAAAATGGAGGTTTGGACAAGGTGATTCCCGAGGTTGACTTAGCTCACATGGTTTTAGAAACCGACAGCCCTTATTTGGCCCCAGTTCCGTATCGGGGCAAACGCAATGAACCAGTCTATTTATCACTTGTGGCGCAGAAAATGGCTGATTTAAAGCAAGTTTCGCTTGAAGAAGTAATAACAAAGACTACTCAAAATGCTAATCAATTGGCGAAGTTGAGCGAAATATCAATTATTTAGTTATTTTTCATGATGCCGTTATGCCAACGCAATTTTTCAAAATAAAAACAAATACCAAAGCCAGAACCGATGTAAAGGTGCTGCTCATCTATACAGGTGGCACACTCGGGATGGTCTATGATGCGCACAAAAAAAGCCTCGTTCCCTTTGATTTTGAGTTGGTGTTAGAACGACTTCCCGAAATCCAACGTCTTGATTTTGAAATAGTTGTCACTACACTTCGTGATATTGTAGATTCGTCTAATATGCAGCCCAAACTATGGGTTGAGATTGGTAGAATCATCTATGCTCAATATGAAAACTTCGATAGTTTTGTGGTAATACATGGTACGGACACGATGGCATACTCTGCCTCGGCACTTAGTTTTATGCTCGAAGGACTGAACAAACCCGTCATTTTCACAGGAGCGCAACTACCAATTGGTGCAGCCCGAACCGATGCCAAAGAAAACCTCAATACCGCACTCGAAATCGCCGCCTACCAGGTTGAGAATCAGCCTGTTGTGTCAGAGGTGTGTTTGTTTTTTGGCTCAACATTATTAAGAGGAAACCGTTCCAGTAAGAAAGAAACGTCTCAATTTGCTGCTTTTCGCTCCGAAAATTACCCAGTTTTGGCCGAAGCTGGTGTTACTATTGAGTACAATACACCTTTTATAAAACCTTATGTTGAAACCGCCACGCTTTCTTTACATGAAAATTTTAATGATGACGTGGTCATCTTAAAATTGTTTCCGGGCATTAGCGAAAAAGTAATGCAAGGTTTATTGCAAATTGAAGATTTAAAAGGAGTAGTCTTAGAAACCTTTGGGGCTGGAAATGCCCCGACATATAGCTGGTTTTTGAACACACTCAAAGAGGCAATAGATCGTAATGTGCTGATTTACAACGTGTCACAATGCGATGGTGGTCGTGTAACCCAAGGTTATTACCAAACCAGTAGTTGGCTTAATAAAGTTGGGGTAATCAGTGGCTCAGACCTCACCACCGAAGCTGCCATCACCAAAATGATGTTTGCCTTTGGACAAAGCGATGACTTAGCCGAAGTTAGGGCGTTTTTAGCTACGCCAGTTTGTGGGGAGATGACCGTTTGAATCTAAAATATGAGGGTTATTTTTGGGAATTATGTTTGTGTCAGGAGCTTTTGTATTTGTATCTCAAAGTTCTGAAAATTAGGATTAATATGGTCACATCATCAGTTGCATTTATTTCTTGAATCTAATAAATATCGTTCTTTGACAATTTTTGTGGTAAAGCCTGAAAATTACCGTCTGTACCATAGGTCTGGGCGACCCCGTCTGACGGTAATTTTCGGGTCAGACGTTCCGTCAGACCTTATGTACCACAAAAATTGTCAGAGTTCCATCATTTAATCCTTTTTGCTTTGGCATCAAACATATTCATTAGCTGCCCTTTCAGGTTGTCGTCATCTACTTTTGTCAAAGGCAGCGTCACATCATAACCAGAGGCTGAAAATGCAATTTCGATTTCTCCGTCTTTTTCTTCAATAGATGTAATCGGAATGGCAGGTGCGGAAGTATCCGTTAAATTTTTCAATTCTCCTGTCAGCTTGCCGTCTTTGCGGACAAGTTCTGCCATCATTTTGCTGTCGCCATTGGGTGTACCAAAAATGGTAATTTCCCATTTTCCTGTGAAGAAATCAGTGGTAGTGGCTGTTTGTGAGAATCCTTTGAAAGCGATTCCGAAGAACAGAGCGATAAGAAAGATGCTTGCTTTTTTCATTGTTTGGATTACGTTAAGTTGGTGGGCGATACTTCGCCACGTTTGGTTTTAAAATTCCAATACAAAGGTAAGCGTAATTTCTTTATTGTCTAAAAAAATAGACAATAAATTTTTGTATTATTTTACATTTGAATATTTATAGCTGACAAATGGTATTTTTTGAGGATGAAGAGTACCTTTGTCGAAACCATTTTTTAGAATCTCTGATGAATTTATTCTCTAATCAAGGCTATATTGCCCAACTTGCTATTGATTGTGTCATTTTTGGCTACCAAGACCGAGAACTCAAAGTGCTGATTTCCAAGCTAAATTTCAAAGGAGATATTTATTCATTGCCGAGTGGGTTTATTTTTCAGAATGAAGGCATTGATGAAGCAGCTCATCGAATTCTGGAAGAACGAACAGGCATTTCAAACATTTTCTTGGAACATTTCAAGAACTTTGGGCAAGCCCAAAGGACTAATAAGGCTCTGCTTGAAAGTATTATTGAGCAAAATCGGGAACAATTCTTAGGAGAAATAAAGCTATCGGAGGAAGATTTTGAATGGCTGACGAGCCGATTTATCTCTTTGGGCTATTATGCTTTGGTGGACATAAATAAGGTTACGCCTACCAAAACCGACTTAGATGAATCCTTGGAGTGGTACAATATTCGTGAGATACCCACCATGATGATGGACCATAAAGAAATGATTGACGAAGCCCTTGAATCACTAAAACTCAATCTGGACAAAAACATCATCATCTTAAACCTCTTGCCAGATACCTTCATCATGAAAGAAGTACAAGACCTTTACGAAACGATTTTTGAAGAAACCTACGCCCGCAATAACTTCCAGAAAAAAATCTTGGATTTGAATGTATTGGAGCGATTGGAAAAGAAATTTACAGGAGCGCAGAACAAAGCTCCCTATTTGTATCGGTTTAGGAAGGAGCTATAAACTTAGACTACTGTGAGCTATTCAAACAAAACATCGAAACTCAGTGCATTGTCAATCAAACCAATGCTATGCTCATTCTCAATAAGACCATAAGTTGAGATAAGACTTAAAAAAATATGCTTACGGGTTTGGGTATAGTGCTTAAAAAGAGCGGCTTTCGTTCGCAAAGCATCGGCCTGAATCCGTGTAAAAAGATAAGGCTCGGTATAAAATTTGATTTCAAAAAGATTGATTGTGTGGTCGTTTCTATCTAAAAGCAAGTCAATTTGAACACCTGGGTCTCCTGCTTGTCCTTTTTGATAAAAAGTAGATGCCTCCGAATAAATGCCTGAGATGCCCAATGCCTTTTTGATTTGGGCCATGTGTTTCAAACAAATACTCTCGAAAGCATAACCACTCCACGATTTGAACGACTGAGTCTGACTCAAATGCTTCCATGTGTCGCCTTTTTGGTGGTGTTGCGGTTCAATGAATTTTAAGTAAAAAAGCGAATATTCATCGGTCAAGCGATAAACTAGATTCTTTTTTTTCTTTTCAAAACTGTGGAAGGCCGTAATAAAGCCCGATGACTCCAACTCTTCCAAACAGGTGGTTGTTCCACCACCATCAGCTAATTTGGTAGCTTCTAAAATTTCTAATCGGGTCATGCCCGCATTTTTTTGTGCCAAAGCTCGAATGACAGCAATGTGGCTGTTGGCGTTGTCAAAAAGTGCCTGATAAAGGCGATTAAACTCTTTATTGAGCAAGCCACTATCAGAAAAACATATATCTTCGATATTTTGAATAGCGCTTTTCCCATTTTCCACCTCGTTGAGGTAGTGTGGGATACCGCCTAGCGCCATATAAATTTGAAGTATTTGATAGCGATTGAGGCTAACATTTTTACTTTTAAAAAAGGCTTCTACCTCTCCCAGCGTAAAAGGCTTTAAATCAATACGTTTGGTGATACGGTTGTGCAAGCCGCCCTTATCGTTTACCACTTTTTGAATCATCCACGAAGCCGCTGACCCACAAATAACTACAATCACCTTGTTTTTGACCGCCCAAGTATTCCAAAAAAAGCTGAACGCATTTAGGAAGCCTGATTTGGGCATAGCCAGCCAAGGCAATTCATCAAAAAATAAGACGTTTTGGTGCGTAGAGGGATTTCGCTCCCAACAAGTAATAAGGTCAAAAAAAGCTTGTTGCCACGTCTTAGGCAATTGTTCAGGCGCAAGCGTTCCAAAAGATTTTTTCAGTTGAAAATGAAAATTGATAAGCTGCTCTTTCAACGAAGCATTTTGCACGCCCGATGTTTCAAAACGAATTTTATCACCCAAAACAGCATTGATAAGGTAGGTTTTTCCCACCCTTCGTCGCCCGATTATAGCCACCATTTCAGCCTCCTTTGAGGCAATGGCACGAGCCAATATTGCTTGTTCTTTTTCTCGTCCAATCAGCATTTTTACTTATTTTTCAATTATATCTTGCGGAATCTCACCAATTCATCAACATTCCGCAAGATATAATCATTTTTTGAACAAAAAAACAGATTAACAAAAAATTGCAATCTACCTATCAGTTTCCCATGGGCTTTTATGATAGTTTGATTCTTTATGGCCTATATTTGTAAATTAAACATTGAATATCTACATCTTCAAATACATGATAATCAAATAATTAGACCAAAAAATCGGTTTAGGAAATGAATAAAAACATCAAGAAATACGCATTCAAATCGGGGCTTCCGCAAGAGTTTGAAATTGTGGACATCGGACAGTTGTATCACGATTTTACGGATGTACTTACCACTACCCATCGAGCCGCCTTTTACCATATCCTTTGGTTTAAAACGGGCAACTCAACCCAC
>JBGAVQ010000066.1:0-22477 GCA_044228045.1 Spirosomataceae bacterium | reverse complement strand
TCTTCCCAAATCGGGAAAGTACAAGCGGGGCAACTTGTTACGCTCAAATTAGATGCGTATCCTGTTTATGAGTGGGGTTCAATAGAAGGTAAGGTATCAGCCGTTTCGCTTACTCCTGACGAAAAAGGATTATTTAACCTGCGGGTACAAATCACCAATGCCAAGACCTTGGCTAAACAGCTGAAAATCGGGATGTTAGGCAACGCTAACGTCATCGCCGACGAGCGCAATATCTACGGCTACCTCTTCCGTAAGTTTAAAAAGACCCTTTCGGTGTGGGTGGATTGAGAGGCTACTTTTCGAGAGAGAGTTTTTGTTGGATGTCAATTACAAAGTCAACGGTAACACTTGCAAACTCTGCAATCTCAGCAATTGTATGATTGCTCTTGGTTAATAGCTTTTCAACCATTTTTCTCTTAGCTTTTACTACAAAGTAATCTGTTTCTTCGTTAATGTATTTTGCTATGCTTTCCATGATTTCATCAATTTTTAAATCTAATTTACGCAGTTCTGCCAAAATACGCAACTGCCGCAAGTATTTTTTTAACGTTAATTCTGACTTGGTAGTTTCTTCAAGTCTATGAATAATTTTTTCGATGGCATTTTCGGGCTTTTCTGTGCCAAAATTGCTTAAAACAGCAAAAACAATTTCTTCTGGTTTCTTCGATTTTAGAAAGGTTTTGTAATCTATGGTTTTTATTGAAAGCAATTTGTATTTGAAATATAAGTCCTCGCTCTCCAATTTTGTTGCCATTTTAGGATTGCCTTTTCCAAGAAAAATGGCAAACTGCCGAGTAGGGATTTTATACTTTCTCAAAAGCATTGATTTATAATCAAGCATTCGATACACCATTTCAGGTTCGTCAGCTACCTGAAACTCAATTTGTAATACAAACGTATTGCCTTGAATATCAGTAATTTTCTTCAAAACATCGGGTTTTCACTCTCTGGTATGCTGAATATCGGTATTACCGCTTCGATATTCTCTTTAAAAATCTTATCGTATTGGTTGGCTTGGTGTTTTTGCTTGCCTCTTTTCATAAAGCAAAATTACTGAAAACCAGTAGCCTTGCAAGAGCCAGTTTGATGAAAGAGGCTGTTGAATTCTACTTGATTTGTGTTTTATAAGGTACAATCTTAAACGAAAATATAGCTAAAATTGCTGATACTTTGGTGTTTCGTAAGGGTACGAAACAAAGGATTAGGAGGGTCATCCAAAAAGGGACTAACTGCATTACGGTTAGCCCCTTTTTTTGTTTCTTACCGCAGCGCATTCCAATTCAAAATGGCATTCCAAAGCAGTGGGGCATCGTGGTGGTTGAGGTAGCGATGAAGTGGGTCAAAGGTGAAGGCTACTACTTGCCCCGCACCTACGGGTACGTTGAAAATGCCGCCATGACCGATGATTGTTGGTTCATTCCGTACCATGCCCGATAGCAAATAAGGTGGCTCAGATTTTGGTGTACCAGCCTTAGGATCAGGCTTTTGCTCTTTGCGGTCAGGCATACCCATAATCAAACCTTTGTATTCTTCTTCTTCTTTCAATGGTTTCGTGCCGTATTGCAAGAGCATCATCGAGCGGTCACGTTTTTCGGTTTGGAGCAAGGCGCCTTGTCCTTTGAAAATTTGGAATAGTTCTGGATAGCCATACAAAATAGGGTGGTTGCGATTGCGGGCTTTCACCTGCACAATAGAACCCGGGTGAAACAGCGTAGGTGATTCGTAGCGTCTTAGCTCACGAGCAATACCGAGGTCAGCAATAATGCTCGACGAGTTGTCTAAGGTAATGAGTACGCCGCCAGTTTCTACAAATTTCTTTAATTCCGCCACGCCCATAAAGCCTGGCCCGCCCGTCATGTCGTCGGTAGCGTCTGGCAAGCCATGCGAAGGATATTCGGCGGTTTTGGTATAAGGCATCGGTCCAAATTTTGAGTCCACTTCGTGGATGAAATTACTACCTGCTCCGTTGATGCGTGGTATCAAAATCACGTCAAATTGCGCTCGTAGGTTGCCTTTTTTGAGGTGGTCTTTGTGAATAGAAGTATAAGGAATGCCTCGTTGCTCAAAAGTATAGCGTGACCAGCCTTCGTCTTGCGTGTTGTACCAAGTATGATAAATAGCCACTTTGGGCAAGGTCACTTCGTGCTGTTTTACGCTCGGAATCGTTTTGGTAGGTATCAAGTCGAAGCCAAATTTTGCGGCTAATTGCTTGGCTTGGTCGGCGTTAATGCCTGTAAACACCACAGCGCCTTGCGCCAAGGTATCTTTGCGTCCTTCTATGGCTGTTTTGGCATCCAACACAATGGTTTTAGCATTGCTATTCTGCGATTTGGCCCAATAGGCAGCAGGTAGTACGGTATTTTGAGCCGTGTAATTGAGTACATAATGACTGCCTTCGCCTTCTATTTTTCCTTCAAATTTAGCATCGGCGGTCAGCATTTTGAGGTCAGTAAGCTCATATTTGAGGGTGTCTTGCTGGGTTACGGTTACACCATTGAGGTATTGTAGTGTCCAAGCAATGTCGTCGTAAGGCGGAAATTTGGCCTCTTTCGGGAAGTTTTGCTTGGTGAGCAACGAAAACGCCAAGTTGCGATAAGGTTGGTTCATCAACACCACATAATCGCCTTGATTTTGACCCGATTCTGCTCGGTGGACTTCTATGCCTTGTGTCCGTAATTGATTGACCATATAGGCCGCCATGGCTGGGTCTCGCTGATTTTTGCCAATCACGAAGGCTTTTGGCGTACCATCAAGTCCTTTTTTGAGGCTGTTGAAACTTTTTTGGTAAAAATTCTTCAACAACAATTTTCCGTTGGTGGCTGCATAGCCCAACGATGCCAACACACCCGCTTCCATGTAATTGATGTTGTTTCGATACGACCAATACACCTTTTCGGTAGCAGGATAAGGCCGATACCACTCCCGACTGGTTACGTTGTCACCCGCAAATTTGGCATTGGCCAAATCACGCATGAACGTATTGGCACCAGCATTGCCAAAGGTTTCATAAAAACGCCCCACGGAGTTATGATTGTTGGCTACCCAAATGCCGTAGCCTGGATACCACCCGTCGTAAAATGCCCAGTTGAACACGCCGGGCAGTCCTTGTGCGGCAAGGCTGGTCATGTCGTGGTCGGCCATCACTTGCCACTCGCCAATGGCCACAGGGTCAACGGCTTCGCTGTAAGGCCCTGTACCCGTTGAGATGTACAACAATGGCACCGACTCGTGCAAATCAAGCATGGCGGTAGGATGCCAATCGAAGTAGATTTTGAAAATGCTTTTGGTGATGGCTTGCGACACTTGTAGGCCGTCACGGTTATTGTCGTGGAAAACGTACTTGCCCCAATACGGTGGCGAAGCGGGCATACCGTCCTCAAAATCAGTGCGTTTTTTGGTGTAACGCTTGTACCAATCTACCATTTTGTCCCAACCGTCGGGTTCAGAAACGGGGTTAATCACCACAATCAAATTGTCACGAATAGCCTTGATTTCGTCGCTTTGGCCAGTAATAAGGCGATACGCCAACTCCATCAACATTTCGGGCGAGCCTGTTTCGGTAGAGTGCATCCCACCATTGAGGTAGTAAATCACCTTGCTGTCACCCAAAATTGCATTCAGGTCAGCAGGATTTACCTTGCGGGGGTCGGCCAGCAAGGCAGTTTGTTTTTTATAATGGTCGAGGCGTTTGAGGGTAGCTGCATTGGCTATGACGGCAATTTGTATCGGGCGACCTTCTTCGGTAGTGGCTACCTGTTCGGTTATGATATTGGTTGAGGTCTGTGCCAGTTTTTTAAAATAGCCATGAATTTCGTCGGTGCGGTGCAGTGTGCCGGGTGCGCCAATAATTTGATTAAACTGTTTCAGCGGCGAAGGAATTTTGGGGTCGGCAACCAAATTCAGCACCGATGAAGGCAAAAAGCGGGTGTCGGTGGTAAATTCCTTTATTTTCTGGTTATAGGCTTCGTCCACCTGCTGGGCAAACAGCGTGGCTGTTGCACAAGCCAACAAAAGGGTTGTAACTAATTTTTTATACATCGAAATAATGGGTTAAGGTTAATGGTTTGAAGTATTGATTTGGATAAGGACAAAAAGTTGTACAAAGTAGAGAGAATCGACTACAAACACCAACACCAAGGCAAGGAAATATCAGGAGGTCGTATTTTAGCTTTTTGAAAAAGCAATGATTTTAGAGAATTATTTGGGAAAATGAATGCTTGGTAACTCGTTCTCCCTCTATTATTTATAACGTATTCGTACAAAGAACAATTCGCTTCATAAAAATACCAGTTAACAAGCATACTATTCGGTTTGACTTATCTTAAAATGCACAGGTGCATTGGGCGTGGTAGCTTTGAAGCATCAAACTTAAATTTTCTACTCAAACCAAAGTTCTTATGAAAAAGCTCTTTTTATTACTCGCCTTTGTATGTGTCTCATTGGTAGCCATTTGTCAAGAAAAAAACAACTGGAAAGAGTTAGATGATTATCAGCAAATTATCACTAAAATAGCCTCTGCCGCTGACCACAGCGATTTGCAACCAGCCAAAGATAAAGCAGCTGACCTACTCGCCAAAGCAAAAATGTTGATGAACACCACACCTGCCGATGCTATGGCTTTGAAGGCACTGACCAAACGACTCTATGCCGAAAGCGCAGGTGTAAATGCAGCAGTAAGTATGAAAAAACCAGAGCCAGATGTAAAAAATACGATTACCAAAGCCAATAATACGTTTCTGGAAATTGTGAAGAAAATGAAAGGATAAAAATTACGATGGGTGGGGTTTACCGATATTCTTTAAATAAATCAAAAAAGGCAGTTACAAATTAACATAACTAATTGATTATTAAGGAATCTCCAAGATATTCAAAGTCAGAGTGTCCTGCCTCTAAGCTTCTAATCAGTAGTCAGATGCCCTATTCAGTTAAGCTACGTACTTAGATGAAATGTTGTTCAATAAAAAAACCAGCTGTTTAAGCTGGTTTTTTGTGACCTCGAAGAGATTCAAACTCCTAACCTCCTGATCCGTAGTCAGGTGCTCTATTCAGTTGAGCTACGAGGCCATCGGCGAACCGTTTCCCTGATTTGGGACTGCAAAGGTAGTGTTTTGAGTTTCAATTTTCAAATATTAGACTACTTTTTTTTATTATTTACCTTTAAATTGAGCTATTCTTTTTTGCAAAAAAGCTAAAATACCTTCGCCAGCATCGTGTGTTGCGCCCAAAACATCTTGATTTTCAGCTTCTAATTCCAACATTTCTTCTAAATTGCAATAGTGCGACTGATTAAGAATTTGTTTCATTCTGCCGATGGCTTTGGTGGGAGCTTGAGCATAGTATGACACTACTTTTGCTACGGCTTGGTCTAATAGGTCAGGGGATACTACTTCACTAATCAGCCCTAATTCTTTACATTCGGTGGCACTTACTTTGCGGCCTGTGCTGCATAATTCAAAAGCTTTTTGTGAGCCAATGAGTCGAGGTAAGAAAAAGGTAGAGCCAGCATCGGGCATGAGGCCGATGTTGATGAAAATTTGAGATAAATAGGCCGTTTCTGAAGCAATAATGACATCGCAAGCCAAGGCCAACGAGCAACCAGCCCCTGCCGCCACGCCGTTGAGGCGACAGATAACAGGCTTTTCTATATGCCTAATGGCCAGTATCATCGGATTGTATCGTTGCCGAAGTGAATCACCTAAACTACTGGCATTGCCCATACCAGCTTTTAAGTCGGCCCCTGAACAAAAGGCTTTTTCGCCTGCCCCAGTAAGCACTACTACCCGCACGGTTTCGTCTTGCGCTGCTTGTTGAATGGCGGTTGTGATTTCGGCGATGAGTTCGGGACTGAGGGCGTTATAAACTTGTGGCCTATTAAGCGTGATGGTGGCAACGCTATCTTGAATGTTGTAAAGAAGATGCTGAAACATGGCTTTATTTGTTATGCTTGCATACTATTTGTGTCAAAAATAGTAAGTATTCATTTCATTTCCAAATGATTAAACTTGTTATAATGACTATAAAATATCCCCCGCTGGCGGGGGATGTGGTTGGATAGTGCGGTTGAGGGGGTGGAAAAAGTGTCTAAAAGTACCATCACAACAAAATCACCCAAACCGCAAGGGGGCAAAGGCCGAAATGTCCATTGAAGGTTTTTGGTTGGTAATAATTTCTGAAACGAGCTTGCCTGTGCCTGGCCCTAAACTAATGCCCATCATGCCATGACCTGTTGCTAAGGTAAGGTTTGAAAAGTGTTTTACCCTACCAATGTAAGGTAATCCATCTGGTGAACAAGGTCGTAAACCCCGCCAAACGGTATTGGTATCGGGCATAGCGACCTCAATATCAGGATAATAATTATTGATAGATTGCACAATTCCTCTTACTCGGTTCGGATTTACGGACAAATCTGTCCCTGCAATTTCCATAGTCCCTGCAAAACGTAGCTGATTGCCCATCGGGGTAGCCGTGGCACGGGCTTCGAGCATAATGGCCGGAATTTGTATGTTATTGGCCATTTCTTTCAGCATAAAACTATACCCTTTGCCCCCTTGCAAGGGCAGCGAAATACCCAATTGTTCTGTCAAAATGGGTGACCAAGCACCCGAGGCAATAATTACCTCGTCGAAGGCATAACTACCTGATGAAGTGATGATTTGGCGAACTCGGTTGCCTTGTGTTTCAAATCCTTGTACACTCGAATTCTCTAAAAACAAGACCCCTTTGCTCCGTAGGTAGCTAACCAGCGATTTGATGAGGAGATTGGGGTTGAGGTGGGCATCGCCAGGGTAATAGACTGCTCCCTGCACGTTTACCTGCACGTTGGGTTCTTTGTCCTGCACTTCTTTACCTGACAACAGTTGCGCTTCAATACCTGCTTGGTTGGCAAGGTGGGCTTCTTCGGCCATTTCGGCTTGGGCAGCAGCGTTTTTGAAGAGCATAAAAAGCCCTCTTTCGTGCCAGCCAAAGTCCATCTCGCCAGATTTGGCTACGTCTTGAAACAATTGCTTACTCAATAAACTAATGTCTCGTAAGTAAGGAATAGAATACTGCACATGCTGATGCGTGGAGTGCTTATAAAACAACCAACCCCATTTGATTAAGCCCCAATTGAGGCGAGGTTTTACATAAAATGGACTGGTGGCACTGAGCATCCATTGAAGCCCTTTGGCAATCATGCCGGGTTGTGCTAAGGGGATGATATGACTCGGCACAATCATACCCGCATTGCCAAACGAACAGCCATCGGCAAAATTCCCTTGTTCTATAATGGTGACTTGACAACCTACTTTTTGTAAATAATAAGCTGAAAATAAGCCACTTATGCCTCCGCCAACGATACCAACTGATTTCATAAATGAAAATTATTGCATAAAAATTTCACAAATATAGCTCATCCCAACGCCTTCCTTAGCAAATCAACACTTTTTTGCACGCCACTTTCTGCGGCTTCTTTGCCTTCAAATTCAATGGAGATGTAGCCTTGATAATTCACTTTTCGCAAAATATCCACAATGCGCTTGTAGTCTAACTCCAACGAATACCATTCTCCACCGCCGTAGTAGGTTTTGGCTTGTACAAACTGCGTGTAGGGTGCAATCATCTCTAACTTACTGTATGGATTTTCTAAAAAATTGCCCGTATCCATCAAAATACTCAACCACGGCGAATCAATGGCTTTTTTGATTCGGATGAGCCCTTCGGGTGTGGAGCCAAGTCCCCAGTGGTTTTCGAGGGCCAATAGCACGCCATTCTGTTCGGCAGTAGCCAAACATTGATTGATGCCGTCAATGCACCATTTGAAGCCGTCGTCTTCGGTATAGCCGGGCAAAATGGGTTCAATACCCCTGTTTTTCATCAATTCGTCAAATGACTTGGTGGTGTTCCAGCGGCCTGTGTTGAGGCGCATACACGGAATTCCCATTTTGGCGGACAGTTCAATGCACTTTTTGGTGTGATCTACGTTCTTTTTCAATTCGTCTTTGTCAGGTGTCACAAAACCTTGATGGATAGAAAGACACGTGAGTGCAATGCCGTTGACAAAAGCATGGCGTTTGAGTTTTTGGATGTAGGCGTTGTCTTCACCTTCCATTTGGCGGTGCAAAACGTCTATTCCCTCAACGCCCAGCTTGGCGGCTTCGTCAATGACTTTTTCTATCGGGAATTTGTCTTTTTTGAAGTGCCAATACGAATAGCTCGATACACTTAGCTTGATACGCCCGGCGGCTGTGGGTTCAACTTTGTTTTGGGGCGAAAAGTCTGTACTCAACCCAATTCCACTTAAGGCAATGGTTTTTAGGAAATTACGACGTGGATTATTCATCAGTAAATGGCATTTAGGTTGCTTACTCAGTCATCAACTCGGCGTTCACAATTTTGGTCGGGAACCATACCCGCATCTCGCCTTCGCCTCGGTTTGAGCGAGCATAGTACGGAATCAGCGTGAATGACTGCGTTTTGGTCTCAATTCCAGTACCATTATTGGTAACTTGTACGGCATTGGCTGTGCCTTTTAGTACGGTGATGCCATTGAGTAAATCAGCCTTGTATTCTGATGAAAAAGTAGCGTCATTTGGTAAAATCAAGTTGCTGGTGCGACCGTTGTTATCGGTAAATTCAGCACAATAGACCACTGGGCCACGCTGCAAAGCTACCTTGCCGATATCGGCTTTTACTTTGTCATTGGCTTTTACTCTACGAACTTCCATAGGCAAATTCAGTTCGACTACATCACCTTTTTGCCAGTTTCGGTTCAGGACTAAGTAGCCATTCTGAATCTGAATATCAGTAACTTGTCCGTTGATTTTAAGTTCTATTTTTGAGGATGACGCATCGGCAAATGCATATAAATCACTTGGGAATGGCTCGTTGCGAGCCCAACCGGGTATGCGTACATACAAGGGGAAGAAGGCTGTTTTTTGTGGCTCAACATTGATTTTGATGTTGCCATCCCACGGATAATTACTGGTTTGACTCAGTTTTACGGCAACTTGCTGAGGCTTCTTACTTTTACCAATGGTCATGTTGGTGAGTGTCAGGTTAGTTTCGCTACTCACAAACAGATTGACATACAGATTGTTACCCTCTTGTGCATAAATGTAGCCTGGTATCGACGGCAGTAAGCGATTGACATTGGTGGGGCAACACGAGCAACCAAACCACGGCACACGGGTTTTCTCGCCCGAAACTTTACCATTGCGGAGGTTAAACTCCATGGGGTTGGTATAGTTGAATGTCTTGCCATCGAGCCCAATGCCTGAAATAAGGCCATTGTAAAGCGTTCGTTCTACAATGTCAAAATACTTAGCTTCGCCATAGAGCGAGAACATCCGTTGGTTCCAAAACACACTACCGATGGCTGCACAAGTTTCGCAGTAAGCTGACTGATTGGGCAGGTCATAGGGTTTGCCAAAACGCTCGCCATCGCCTGCCGTACCAATGCCTCCTGTGATGTAGGTTTTGCCAGCAACAGCACTGGTCCAGATTTTTGAAATAGCATTTAAGTAGGCTTCGTTGCCTGTGAGGGCGGCTACATCGGCCATGCCCGAGTATAAATAAACCGCTCTTACTGAGTGACCTGTGGCTTCGGTTTGCTCGGTTACAGGCTTGTGGTCTTGCCAATATTCGCCAGTTTCCCACACGTTATCTGACTCACCTGTTTTCTTGGCGTATTGGCGTTGGCCTCGGCAATCAATAAAAAATTTCGACAAATTAAGATATTTCACATCGCCCGTGATGCGGTAGAGCTTGACCAGACCGATTTCAATGACTTGGTGGCCGGGGGCAACAGCTCTTTTACCCGGGCCAAAAACTTGGTCTATCAAATTGGCATTTTTGAGGGCGATGTCCAACAAATTACGTTTTCCGGTAGCCAAATAATGAGCCGTAGCGGCTTCGTAGAGGTGGCCTACATTATAGAGTTCGTGGCTAAGTTCGTGTTCTTTTTCCCAACGCTCAGTACCAATCCAGTCGTGTGGCGAACCCATCGTGCGCACCGTATAGAGGTAGCCGTCAGGCTCTTGGGCATTGCCGATGATGGTAATGAGCGAGTCCACGTAGTGGTCAAGCTGTTTATCTGGAAAAATACTCAACGAATACGAAGCCCCTTCAATGATTTTATAGACATCAGAGTCATCAAAGGGATAGATAGAGCATAGTTTACCCGAATGATTGGCTGCTTGAATAAAGTTTTTGACTCGCCCTGTTTCTTCACTTTTGCGAAATGCGTGTGGAATAGTCACTTTGGCGTTTTGCTCCATGCGAGGAAGCCAAAAATTATCGGTCAGCTTCACTTGCGTAAAAGGTACGCAACGGTAAGTGTAGTCTTTGTTTTGAGCAAATGTCTTCAGCGAGAAGACAAGGAGAACAAGACAATAGGTCAGCGATTGAAGTAACAGTTTTTTCATAGCAAGGCTGGTTTGGGTTAAGTCCTTGCAAGATAAACAAGATACCAAAGTCTTGCAATTTATTGGGGAGAATCGCTTGAAGGTTCTATTATTTCTCCACTCGATGCAAATCCAAATCTTGAAAATCGAAGCTAAAATCGGTGAGTGGAGAAATGGGTTTCATTTTGATGGAAGCGGGTTTTCCTTTATCGTCTGTTTGAAACATCACATACGCATCGGCATCAAAACTACGGTTTGTCCATTTCACGATAAACGTATTGCCTTTGTAATAGAGCATTTCGCCCGTCAATTTTGGGGAATGTTTGGCATCAAACCACAATTTGCCTGCCTTCATGCTAATCACTACATCACCAAACCAATTGTCTCTGTACGTGCCAAGATATGCTTTTACATCCACTTTTGTAGTATTATTCTTCTGCTGCGTTGCTATGGCATCCCAAATATCTTTGGTGATTTTGTTGGCTTCGGCCACGCCTGCTTTTTCTCGGTCACTGTATTGTTTTACTCGGTCGGTGGGCGGAATACCCAAGTAGCTATCTTTAATGGTATTCGTAATTGCCGTAAAGGCAGCACCTGATTGTTGATTGGTAAAAACGATGATACCCAATTGGAGTTCGGGCAACAGCGTCACTTGCGTAACCATGCCTTCGAGCCCGCCTGTGTGCGTAACTTGCTTATAGCCTTTGACATCGCTCAAACCCCAGCCTAAACCATAAGCACTAAAATGCGTGTTGTAAGGTGGTGTAGTGTTTACAGGGATAATGGTTTGCGGTGACCACATATCGTTATGCACCTTCGTACTAAATAGACGTTTACTCAAATTATCTCCGTATTTGCCATCGTGCATTTGCATAATAATCCACTTGCTCATGTCGGCTATGTTAGAATAAATACCCCCAGCCGAACTGCCGAAGGTCTCTTTGTGCCTACTAATCACCTGTACTTTTCCATCAATGGGAGCATGAGCATCTATGATGTTAGAAGTATCTTTCAAGCGAAACCACGAACCTGCACTGTGTGTCATTTGTAAAGGTTGCATGATGCGTTCCTCTACAAATGCTTCCCAACTTTTGCCGCTAAGTCTTGCTACCACTTCGCCTGCTACCATGTACAGCAGGTTGTCGTAATCATATTTGGTGCGAAAACCAGAAACAGGTTTCAAGTAACGCAAATTATGAATGATGTCATTGATAGTAAAATCTGTGGAATCAGGCCAAAACATGAGGTCGCCAGCTCCTAAGCCCAGACCACTGCGGTGTGTCAGTAAATCACGAACGGTGAATTCTTCGGTTACGTAAGGATTATACATTCTAAACTCGGGAATAATGTCAATAACCTTGGTGTCCCATTGTAATTTGCCATCGTCAATCAAAATACCAATTGCCGCTGTTGTGAAAGCCTTGCTGTTAGAAGCGATACCAAAAAGCGTGTTTTCATCCACTTTTTGCTTGGTATTGAGTGAACGAACTCCATATCCTTTAGAATGAATTACTTTTCCGTCTTTTACAATAGCCACGGCAATACCTGGTACGTCAAAGGTGGTGAGGGTTCGTTCAACCAGCGCATCTACTTGCTGCGACGTAATCACTTGCGCTTGTGATGCCCCGCAGATTAGGAAAAGTAAGAAGATGAGTGGGAGATGTTTTTTCATACGGCTGTTGGAATTAAGAATGACATGATATAGCACTCAATTGCTTTCGCCTATATATTTCGTGAAGGTACGAAACATGGGGCTAAGGCAATATCACTACATAACCTTTTAGCTGCTTAGTACTCAAATAGACCATTGCCGACTGCACCACCTGCACATTGGAGTTTCGGGGTTCGTTCACTAATTTCCGCATGTGTAACGACTGCCCACAAATGTAAAACTTTGCCCCCCAAGCGGCCATCTCGTTCATCAATTTGGTATTGGGGTTGGGTACACCAAACTTTTTAGTATAGGCTTCATCGTTCAAAATGACAGGCGTTGCTGTAAAATGAAAAATCGCTGAAATCTCGATGTTCTCTTTTGGAATACCAGAATCCATGTACAAATTGATTAGTCGGGCCATTTTTTCCATGCCTCCATTAAGCGAATCAGGTTTGGGAGCCCCTTCATGGATGTCAACTATAACTTTGTATTTCAAATTTTTGTCAGCAACAGGTACTTGGTCTGACACTTTAAACATGCCACCGCCGCTTTTGATGGCGGGGAAAATCTTTTGACCAAATAGTGAGCTTGAAATCAACAAGCAAAAAAGCGTTAGTTTTTTCATTTTGAGAAGAATTAAGAAATCATGAATTAATTTATGTAAATAAGCGATAAAACATATGTAGTGCAAAATTTCAAAAGTAGTATATGTGACCCCCCGTAACAATTATAGCCATTTACTATTATGTCTACAAACGCCATAATAGTGGACTATACTTAACCAGAATTGGGTGCTTCGCCACTGCTATTGCCGAAACCCCAATCACTTACTGCCTCAGCCGTCGGCCTGAACCGTTCGAGAAAAGGACTTTTGAGAAGAGTAGTTTTCGCAATCTATTTTTGAATGAGTATAGCTTACCAAGTCTAATGATTTAGCCAAAATTCTAATTTAGGGAACATTACAGATGTCGTAAATATTTGTATTGCCCAACAAGCGGACTTTCGGCTTTCGTGGTGTTGTTTAGAATGAAATAAGCTACGGCTCAATCTCCATTTCCAACAGCGCATAGCTCAAAGCTTTTCCGTGCGTATCTATCGCTAATGAGGTAGTTACGCCCGTCAACAAGGCATCTTGACATACAAATAACAACGCTGAAATATTAGGCATTTCGTACCGTACAATTTCACCAGAAACGATGTCTTTCAGGTGATTTGTCACTTTCTCGGCAGTTACTTTTTGGCACAATAACTCGTAGTCTTTTTCGTCATAAGGAATCAACGACAATGTTGAAACATTGCCTTTGTCGCCTGCACGGCTGTGAGCGATGTCGTAGAGTTTCATAGAAAATAATGAGTAAATAAATTACGATTCAAAGAGGGTTATTTCAGGCGTAACTTTTTGTCTATCAATCAAAACTGACACAATACCGATGAGTTCGGTGACGTATTTTCTCGCCCCGCCACCACCCGCTGGGCCGTTGGTATAGAGGGCTTCGACTTCTTCGCCGATGAGATTTGCTTTGTAGGCAGTATCGGCTTTGGCAGCTACCCTCAGTCTGACTTCGGAGGGCGTTTGGGTTGTCAGTGAGGACACTGACAACGGCGAGGACACTGGCAACGGCGAACGGAAAATAGAATTTAAACCCACAAAATCAATCCGCAAATCTGGAAATAGGGCTTTAAGTCGTTGCTCCAAAATATCACCTGCTAACTTTGCCCTTGCCAGTGCATTAGCCCCTGCGTACGAAATCTCGCCTTCGCCCAAAAAACCTGCCTGATACCCTACGCTTACTTTGAGGGTTGAGGGTTTTTCTTTTCCTGTTGCGCCCCATACTTTAACCTGATTTTCAGATAGTTCCTCCAAATATACCGTTGTAAAATCAGCCGAAACATCGGGTGTGAGATAGGCATAAGGATTGACAACCTCATACAATAGTTGTTCTTTGGTCGTAGCCAAATTGACAATTCCACCCGTTCCTTCTACCTTGCTAATGATAGCCGAACCATCCGCAAAAACATCGGCAAAAGGATGACCCAATGTATCCAGGTTTTCAACAGTTTTTTTAACGGGGTCGGCAAAATAACCGCCAGTAACTTGCCCCGCACACTCTAACAAATGCCCAATAACCGTACCTTTGGCCATCAAATCATAATCGTCGGTTTTCCAAGCAAATTCGTGAATCATTGGAGCTAAAAACAGCGAAGGGTCTGCTACTCGTCCCGTAATAATGATTTGTGCATCAGACTGTAAGGCCACTAAAATCCCTTCTACACCCATATAAGCATTGGCTGAGTTTACGATTGAACTCGATTTGCGATTTACGATTAAATTATAGGCAAAATCTTCATTGCCAAATTTCATAAAATCGTCATTCGAGAATCGTAAATCGTCAATGAGCGAATCTCCCGTCACGGCTGCTACTTTGATATTAAACCCTTGTTTTTGAGCAATTTCTATAATTTTCTTTGCCCCCTCAATCGGGTTCGCTGCGCCCATATTGGTGATAAGTCGAACGTTGTTTTTAACCAAAATAGGCAACAAACTTTCGATGCGACGTTCGAGCAGCGGGTCGTAGCCTTTGGTGGGGTCAGCGAGTTTGCGTTTTTGGGCGAGGGCAATGGTACGTTCGGCCAAACATTCCAACACCAAATAATCTAATTCACCTTTTTTGGCCAAAATAATAGCAGGTTCTAATCTATCGCCCGAAAACCCTGCCCCGCAGCCGATTCTGATTTTATTTTTCATCGTTATTTATTGCCCGTAGAGACAAGGCATGCCTTGTCTCTACGGTGTATGAAATTTGTCAATGTTCCAATTTTTGGGATTGTTTTCGATATAATTATTGATTCGCTGGTATTCGGCATCGTTTCGGATAATATGGTCATGAAACCTGGATTGCCAACCAAACACAACCCCATCGTTATCGGTTAATTTCAGACGATTACAATGTTTTGTGACGGCGGATTTATGGGAACCAATGATAGATGAAACGGTATTTTGGCCCTGATTTTGAAATCGTTGTTCGGCGGGCGATTGCGATTGTATCGGCGATTGTATCGGCGATTGTAGAGACAAGGCATGCCTTGTCTCTACGGTATTGTCATTGATAAACGGTTCATTTTCAGGTTTATCCAAAATCAAAATCCCGTGAATATGATTGGGCATCACCACAAATGCCCCCAATTCTACATTTTTTGCATGATTTTTAATTTCATGCCACATCACATCAGCCAAAATGCCAATTGTTGATAATTGCATTTTACCATTTTCGATTTTCCCGAAAAAGTGTTCACGATTTTTGGTACAAATGGTAATAAAATAAGCCCCATTCCACCCATAATCCCACCATGCTGCACGTGCCGACGCAATACGGTATTTGTTTTGGAATTTATCGGACATGGTTAAATTGATGATTATTACAAATGCAAAGACCCCGTCAGCAACGCCACAATGGTCATCACAATCGTTGTTCCCCACGCCCATTTGAAAATAAAACGCTGATGGTCGCCTAAATCTACTTCTGATAAGCCTACCAATAAAAACGTAGAAGCCGTCAAAGGACTTATTGGAAAACCAACTGTCATTTGTCCCAACAAAGCAGCTCGCCCAATTTCGAGTGGGTCAATGCCAAATTGAGTAGCAGTTTGGCTCAAAATAGGCACAACTCCAAAATAATAGGCATCTGGCGTAAATAGCATACTGGCAGGCAAACTCGTGATGGCCGTAAGCATAGGCAAAAGATTAGCGTGGTTTTGTGGGATGAACGAGACCAAGGTATTCGCCATTTCTTCTATCATTTTTGCCCCTGTCAATATTCCAGAGAAAATGCCCGCCGCAAAAATCATGCTCGACACCATAAAAATGTTCGTCCCGTGTGCCTTCATTATTTTTTGCTGATCAGCAATTTTGGGGTAGTTTAACAATAACGCAACCATACTCGCAACCACAAAAAGAACAGGGGCAGGAATCCAACCTTTCATTAATAATACAATCAACGAAATGGTTAAAACGGCATTGAAAACCAGCAACTTAGGCCGCCTTAGTCCTCGCTGTTCTTCGGTCAGATTTTCTTTATGGTTGTACTGAAAATCAATGATACCCAATCGTTTTCTTTCCTTTTTTCCAAAAACATAAGCCACAAAAAGCACCCAAATAATTCCACCGATAATGGCAGGAACATTAGGATTGAAGATGTGAATCACATCCGATTTTAAGGTAGATATTGCCCTTGCCGATGTACCCGACCACGGCACTAAGTGCATGGGTCCAACACTCAAAGCAACCACGCCAGACAATACCAAACGACTGATATTTAGCTGTTTATAGATGGGTAAAAATGCCGATAACACAATCATAAATGTAGCTGTACCGTCGCCATCAAGATGCACAATCATGGTCAGAATCGCCGTTCCGATAATCACTTTCAGGGGGTCGCCTTTCACGGATTTGATAATGAGAGCGATAACAGGGTCAAATAACCCAACATCAAGCATGGTAGCGAAGTACAACACGGCAAACATCAATAAAATACCTGTTGGGGCTACTTGCTTGATACCTGCCAAGGCAAACTCGCCCAGTTCTTTGGGGGTAAAACCCGCCAACACCCCAAAAACGATGGGCGTAACGACCAAAGCCGTCATCACCGACATTCGTTTGGTCATTATCAACACCAAAAAGACAAGAATAGTGGCAAAGCCAAATAGTGCAAGCATCGTTTATAGTGGGTTTCTATCGGAATATTTTACCGTTTTTTTCCAATTCTTTATACTTTTCGATGTACATCTTGTCGAGTGCTTCGGAGTCTTTGTATTTTACTCTGAGTGCTGCCAATTTTTGATGTAATTCTGCTTTTACTTTTGCATATTTTGGGTCGTTATACACGTTTTTCATTTCATTTTTATCATTCATGCGGTCGTACAATTCCCATTCGTCAACATCATAATAAAAATGCACCAACTTGTACTTTTCCGTTACGATACCATAATGACGCTTTACCATGTGTACGCTTGGGTATTCGTAATAATGATAATAAGCAGCATCCCTGAAATTTTTCCCTTGCCCTTTAAAAATCGGGATTAAACTTTCTCCCTGCATATCTGAGGGAGCTTTGATACCTGCCGCTTCCAAGAAAGTTTGAGCAAAGTCAAGGTTTTGAACCATTTGCGAGTTTTTTGAACCAGCTTTAATTACTCCTGGCCATTTAACCAAAAGGGGCGTTTTGAATGATTCATCGAATATAAATCGCTTATCAAACCAACCATGTTCGCCCAAATAAAACCCTTGGTCTGAGGTATAAACTACGATGGTGTTTTTGTCTAAATTGTTCTTTTTTAAGAAATCCAATACTTTTCCTACCCCTTCATCCACCGACGCAATACAGCCCAAATAATCTTGCATATAGCGTTGATACCGCCACTGCATTTTTTCTTTCTCGGTCATGCTTGGGTATTTTTTTATAAATTCCTCGTTCATTTTTCCGTAAGTGGCATCCCAAACTTTACGTTGTTCGGGGTTCATTCGTCCTACTGTACCATTATAAAAACGCTTGTCGTAAGCATGTGATTCTTTGATGCCCAATTTGTCCATATTTTCAGGAAAAACTTTTGAGTCACCTGCCCAATTCATGTGCGTAAGTAGATTCATTTCGGCTTCTTTTGAGGCTCGCCCTCTGCCCTCATAATTGTCAAAAAGGGTGGTAGGTTCAGGGAATTTTTTATTGATAAATTCTTTGTAATGACGTTCGGCAGGAAGCCATTCACGGTGTGGTGCTTTGTGCAAATAGGCCAAGAAGAAAGGTTTTTCTGCATCTCGCTCGTTTTGTAGCCAATTAAGCGTAATATCCGTAATAAGGTCGGTTACATAGCCCATCAGCTTCTTTTTTCCTTCCTTTTTGGTAATAATATCGGGATTGTAATAATCGCCTTGATCGGGCAAAATCTGAAACTCATCAAAGCCTTTTGGGTTGTTGCCAAAATGCAGTTTTCCAAACATAGCTGTCTGATAACCATTTTTTTGAAGCAATTGAGGAAAGGTAATATTAGTCGTATCAAACGGAAAATAATTGTCAATTTTTCCGTTGAGGTGGCTATGTTTTCCTGTCAGAATCACGGCTCTCGAAGGGGCGCAAATAGAATTTGTTACGCACGCATTCGTGAAAAGCATCCCTTCTTTGGCAATTCTATCAATGTTGGGGGTTTGGGTAAGCCGTGTATCATAGGCCGAAATTGCCTGATAAGCGTGGTCATCCGACATGATGAAAACGATGTTGGGACGAGAACTCTTTTGCTTTTTCGGTTTGAACGAAAAAAACAAAGCCGTCGGCACGCCCAACAATGCAAGTACAAAGAATAGTTTTTTCATAGAAAAATTGAGGGTTTTGAAGGTACACTTGTAATACAAACAAACAGACTCACCAGTTTACTCCACCGTTACACTGTTCTTTTTCAGGATATTATGAAAGAAAAGCACATGATAAGGCAGTGAATTTTCCCAATAAGGCCACGTATGAGCCCCTGGGCGTTCGGTATAATCATGTGAAACACCTGCATAAAGCAATCGACTATGTAGTTCACGGTTGGCATCAATCAAGAAATCATCCACACCACAATCAATGATGATAGGCATGGCGTTTTTCTTAATGACATCCACCATACTAACAATTGAATTTTTTACGTAAACTTCGTTTGAAACATCAGAAGTGCCTAAGAGTTTCTCAAAACGTTCTTTTAGCGATTTCGTAAAATCAGCATTGACTTTGAATTTTGTATAATTCATATCCATCGCCCCGCTCATAGTTCCTGCTGCACCAAACAAATCAGGGTGGCGAGTCGAAAGGTACATAGCCCCATGCCCACCCATCGAAAGACCCGTAATCACTCGACCTTTGTTGCTTTTTATGGTGCGGTAAGTCGCATCAATTTTTTGGATAACCTCTTTTGTAATATAGGTTTCAAACTTATTATTTTGGTCGAATGGGCTATCCATGTACCAACCAAAAGCCTCGCCTTCGGGCATTACGATGATGAGGTTGTATTTGTCGGCAAGGTTTTTAACCAAATTTTTATCGGGCGTTGAGGTTAGCCAATCCCGGAAATGACCACCGCCACCGTGCAATAGATACAAAACAGGGTAAGATGCTTGATTTTTTGCATAAGAAGCAGGTAAAACTACTGCCGCTTTATATACTTTGTTCATCGCTGCGCTTGGTACGTCAAGGCTATCAACGGTTGAGGCATTTGCAGAAAATGTAAATAGGATTAGGGCTAAATAGAGGAATTTAGGCATGATTTTGTTAGGTTTAATTTGTTTTGTTTCGGTCGATACGGTCGGTAAAATAGAGGAATTTAGGCATGATATTATTGGGTTTAATTTGTTTTGTTTCGGTCGATACGGTCGGTAGAGACAAGGCATGCCTTGTCTCTACCGACACGTTTATTTGCATCATCAAAATTTTAAATAATCATTAAAAAACGGCAGCAAATCGTTCAAAATACGCCCGTCAATCGCCCAAATTTTATTGCCGTGGTCGCCAATATATTCTTCGGCAAAATGATTGATGCCGAGATTTTCAAGTCGCTGACTCAACATGCCAATTTGTACAGGAAAACGTGGTGAGTCATTTCGTCCCCAATCCAGTTTGATGGCGGTCATTTTTCGTAGATTATCGGCATATTTATCAACCATATAAACAGGCATATTTGCCTCCCATTTTTCAAGAATTGGCTGATTGACAATCATTTTATCGCCTTCGTAGCTAAACGGAAAATCGCAATAGAACGGCGGTTTGTTAGGATTGGGCGACCATGCACGAGCAACCGCCACCAGCACTTTGGGGTAGTAGGTTTTCTTGAGTTCTTCTTGTGTTTTTACATTCTGAACCTCTTTGAACGAAGTGTTATTCGGTCCAAATTCTTTTACCATTGCCAGCAGCCCTGGGCTAAGTGCATAAATACTACTAAAAACATCGGGGTGAAGCATTCCGATTTTGAAAGCACCATAACCGCCCATCGAATGCCCCGCAATGCCTCGGCTTTCACGAGTGGCGAGTGTTCGGAAGTTTTTATCCACATATTCTACCAGTTCTTTCGACTCAAACTCATCCCAATTGCCTGTCAATGAAGAGTTTGAATAAAAACTTCCTTCAAAAAGCGTATAATGGTCGGCTTGGACGAAGATGAAAGGTTTGATTTTCTGACGGGCAATTCCTTCATCTAAAATCTTTTGCATTTGTGGAAAAATATTGTCTTTTCCCATGAAACCATGCAAATAATAGATTACTGGATAACGTTGTGTTGAGCCATCATAATTGGGTGGAAGATAGACCGAAACTTTACGATTTGGGTCTTCGCCCCCTGTATTTTGTAAGGCTTTTGAGTTCAGCGTAAAACTTACTACTTTGCCAGAAAGTGGTTGCCCATTCGATTTTTGAAAAATCAATAGGTTGATTACCAATAGGATATAGTATCGCATTTGCTTCTTTTTAAATTTTAAAACCTACATCAATTCATCCAAAGCTCCTATCAACATATTCACATGGTTTTTAGTGGCACTTTCGCCCATGATACCTATACGCCAGAGTTTACCTGCAAAAGCCCCCAAACCACTTCCTACTTCAATATTGTATTTATTCAATAATTGACTTCGTAGTATGGCTTCGTCATAACCTTCGGGTAGGAACACGGCATTCAAATTGGGTAATCGGTGTTGCTCTGCTACCAGAAAGCGGAAGCCTCGTTTCTCTAATTGTGTTTTGAGGTATTGATGAACTTCTTGATGCCTCGCCCAGCGTTTTTCTAAACCTTCTTCCAACACAATATTCAAGGCTTCGTGCAGCGCAAAAACAGAAGAAACTGGCGCAGTATGGTGATAAGCCCGTTTTGCTCCTGCCCAGTAGTTTTTGACCATCGTTAAGTCCAGAAACCAGCTTTGTACTTTGGTTTTTCTGTTGTCTAATACATTGACAGCCGCTTCTGAGAAACTAATTGGCGATAAACCCGGCGGTGCAGACAAGCATTTTTGCGTACCTGTGTAAATGGCATCAATTTTCCATTTGTCAACCGCTAAGGGTACACCACAAAATGAGGTAACGGCATCAACCACCAACAAAGCACCCGCTTCGTGTACCAAATCGCTGATTTCTTCCAAAGGCTGCAAGGCTCCGGTTGAAGTTTCAGCATGAACAATAGCTACCAATTTGGGTTTGGGGCATACTTCAAGGGCTTTTTTGATTTGGTCGGGTTCTGTGATTTTTCCCCATTCGGTATTCACCTGATGCACTTTTGCACCGCATCTTTGAGCAATGTCCACCATTCTACCACCAAAAACACCATTGACACAAACGATACATTCGTCGTTGGGTTCTAACAAGTTGACCAAACAGGTTTCCATACCCGCACTACCTGGGGCCGAAACAACAAACGTGAGGGCATTTTGTGTTAAGAATGTCTGTTGCACCATGCTTTTCACCTCGTCCATCATTTGCACAAATTCAGGGTCAAGGTGTCCAATCAATGGGCTTGACATGGCTTTCAAAACACGAGGGTGTGCGTCGGAGGGGCCCGGGCCCATGAGTATTCTTGGTGTTGGGTTAAATTTGTAAGTCATCATTGTATGGGTTACTTGTTATATTGGTAATAGATAATTACCCGCTTTCTAAGGACTAAGTTCCTAATAACCAATCAAGAAACTTCGTCTAATAGTGTCAGAATGGATTCATAATTTTTGCCAACAGCTTCTGACAATGCCATTTCACAGGTTTTTGACGTGGAATAATAACCATCATAGCTGTTTTGTTTGACTTCATTGGATTCAATTGTTGTGGCGGCTTTTGTCAGTGCTGGGTAATAAAAACCTCTATCTCCGGCCATGCCACAACAACCTGCAAAAGTAGGTATCTCTGCCTGCTTGGCGCAGGCATTGCCTACTTGTTGCAATTTGCTTAGTGAACCCATTTTATACACCGAACAAACCGGGTGAAAAACGATTTTATCTTTTGGTTTTGAAATAGTTAAACGTGGCAAAAGCCTATCCGCCGCAAAATCTATGGCATCGAGAAAAGTCATTTTATCGAAACGGCCTTTGTTTTCGCTCGTCAAATAATTGCGACAGGTTTTTAATGTTTGTGTACAACTCGTCACGTCCATCACCACAGCAATTTTACCCTGCTCTGTGCTTTGCCATAACTTTTCAATGGTCTGATTGGCCGTAAAACGGTACGCATCAGAAAAACCTTTTGAGGAAAAAACCTGACCGCAGCACGTACCTTTTATGTCCTGTGGCAGTATGACAGAAATATTGGCTTTTTTACAAACAGCTAAAAACGTATTGATAATATTGCCGCCCATCATGCGAGAAATACAAGAGGAAAAATAGACAATTGTATCTGGTTGTGTAGAGACGTTGCACGGCAACGTCTCTACATGACGTGGTGGCTTACCCATA
>JBGAVQ010000065.1:0-22657 GCA_044228045.1 Spirosomataceae bacterium | reverse complement strand
CAGAGCCAGACGCATCAAACGCATTGAATTTTTATACGAAACTAAGGGCATACTTCGTGGCAAAGCACGAGTAGCCGTTTGGGGGCATCGTTGAGCATAAGCCCTAAGCACAAAAAACCCTGTTTTGCCAAGCAAAACAGGGTTTTTTGTGCTTTAAAAAAGCTAATGACTTTATGCTTCTGCAGTAACAGGAAGCACGTGTACAAAAGAGCGATCTTTCAACCCTTTTTTGAATGTTACGATACCTTCTGCTGTAGCAAATAAGGTATGGTCTTTACCAATACCTACGTTTGTGCCAGGGTAATGTCTTGTTCCACGTTGACGAACGATGATGTTACCAGGAATAGCAACTTGTCCACCAAAAATCTTCACGCCTAAGCGTTTACTTTCTGATTCACGTCCGTTTTTAGAACTACCGGCGCCTTTCTTATGTGCCATTTTGTTGAAAGTTTAAGCGTTTATAGCTTACAGTTTTATGGCTCCTAACCAACCAAACTGTTCACACTAAAAACTGGTTAAAGAACGATTTCTTCGATGAGTACTTTGGTCAAGTCCTGACGGTGACCATTTTTGCGAACGTAGCCTTTACGACGCTTCTTTTTGAACACGATTACCTTCTCGCCACGAACATGGTCAAGAATTTTTGCTTTGATGCTTGCGCCGGCTACTGTGGGTTCGCCTACTCGTACATCTCCGTCGCTTTCGACAAGTAAAACTTTGTCGAATACGAGGGCAGCGCCTTCCTCACCCGCCAAACGATGCGTGTAAAGGTAACGGTCTTTTTCTACTTTGAATTGCTGACCTGCGATTTCTACAATTGCGTACATGATATGGAGATTATTAAATTTGTAAAAACAGGGTGCAAAAGTACGGGTAAAATGCGACAATTCAAAGGGGTATAAAAAGTTTTGCTCATAAGCCCCACAATTACTTACTAAAAACCTGATTATCAATAAAATTATGGTTTAAATAATGCTATAAAAAAACCTCACGAAGCAAGTCCATGAGGTTTTTTATTATGCTGATTATTTCAACCTTTATTGTCCCTTGGTATTGGTGCGAATCCTGCACAGATACATATCTGCCGTTAAGAAAAGTGTAGAACCATCCTCCCCAAATGAGCAATTGGCTGTAGCCTCGCCGGTTTCGATGCGGCCAAGCAATTTTCCTTGCGGCGAAATCACCAAAACCCCACCTGGGCCAGTTGAAAACACATTACCTTTTACATCTACTCTTAGTCCATCTGGAAGCCCTACTAAGCCTTGTTTACCCATTGCGGTAGCATCAAAAAAGAGCTTTCCTTTGCCCAACGAGCCATCAGTGTTTACTGGGTATGCCATAATGTAAGCTGCATCAGGGTCTGACTGCGCCACGTAGAGTATTTTTTCGTCAGGCGAAAAGGCTACGCCGTTAGGGCGTGTTAGGTCTTCTACTACAATGCTCACTTTGCCGTCTGTTCCAATCCGATAGACACCGAAAAGGGGCGTTTCACGAGTAGGGTCATCTACGTACTTGGGCAATCCATACGGTGGATCTGTAAAATAATAAGCCCCCGATGAGTGCTGTACTATATCGTTAGGAGAGTTGAAGCGTTTGCCCTGAAAATTGTCAGCTAAGGTGCGCTTTCCGCCTGTACTTAATGGCATTACCGAAACTCGCCTATCGCCATGCTCGCACGAAACCAATTCTCCTTTTCTATTGATAATCAATCCATTACTACCTGGTTCTTTGCTATATTCGCCCACTCCTGTATATCCAGAAGGTTTCAAAAACACACTAATACCCTCTTTTTCTTTCCACTTATATACAGTGTTTTGAGGCACATCCGAAAACAGCAAAAAGCCGCCATCTTTGACCCACGCTGGGCCTTCGGCCCAGTCAAA
Organism: Spirosomataceae bacterium; assembly: GCA_044228045.1. Lineage (GTDB taxonomy): Bacteria > Bacteroidota > Bacteroidia > Cytophagales > Spirosomataceae > JAXLVB01. The sequence goes on along the minus strand of JBGAVQ010000065.1, from coordinate 20,774 downwards.
ACCCGATGCCAATACTTCTATCTTGGCATCTTTGGGTATGAGTGCATCCAAAGCAGGGTCAATGCGTACTACTTTTCCAATGGTTGGATAATTGTTTTGGGCTTGCACGCCAAATGATATTATGCAGCTGAGGGTCATCAATAGTGCAGTGGTTTTCATTGGATTTCACGCTTACAAGTTTCTCTTTTTCAACTCTTTCACGGCAAAATCTGCCGCCCGGGCAGTCAATGCCATGTAGGTAAGCGAGGGGTTTACACATGAGGCCGAAACCATAGCCGAACCATCAGTCACAAACACATTTTTGGCTCCCCATACCTGATTTTGGCTATTGAGCACAGAGGTTTTGGGGTCACGCCCCATGCGAGCCGTTCCCATTTCGTGAATCGCCATACCTAAGTACGAGCCATTGTCGTAGGCATTTACGTTTTTGAGCCCAGCGGCTGTCAGCATTTCGGCAGCATCGTTCATCATGTCTTTCCGCATTTTTTTCTCATTTTCTTTGAGTTCTGCATCAAACACAACAGTCGGAATACCCCATTTGTCCCGCTTATTTTTATCAAGATACATTTTGTTTTCGTAGTAAGGCAGGGTTTCGCCAAAGCCACCAAAGCCCATTGTCCACGGTCCAGGTTTAGTAGCTTTTGCTTTCAGGTCGGCACCAAAGCCCATTTCGGCTACCGAACGTTGCCAGTTACCACGGCTACCACCACCTTGAAAACCAAATCCACGAATATAATCACGTTTATCGTTGCCTACGTTGCGATATCGAGGCACATAAATACCATTGGCACGGCGACCAAAGAAGTATTTATCGTCAAAACCGAGGCCTTCGGCAATACCCGATGCGCCTGTTCTAAAATGGTGGTCCATTAGGTTATGACCCAACTGTCCGCTATCATTACCAAAGCCATTGGGAAAGCGATTAGATGTAGAGTTCAACATCAATGCCGTTGAGCTAATGGTTGAGCCACAAACAAATACAATTTTAGAAAAGAAATCCATCGTCGTATTGCTCTGGGTATCAATTACACGCACGCCGGTTGCCTTTTGCTTGGCTTCATCAAACAGAATTTCGGTGGCGTTTGAATAAGGACGAATAGTCAAACGCTTGGTAGCCATAGCTGCCGGAATAGTAGCTCCATTTGAGCTAAAATAAGCTCCATACGGACATCCACGGCTACATAAATTGCGATACTGACAAGCTCCACGGCCTACTTTTTGGTGCCATTCTTCGGCTTTGGTAAGGTTTGCTACACGCCCCATCGTTAGGTTACGTCCTGGAAACTTCGCTTCCATTTCTTTCTTGACGTGCTTTTCTACACAATACATTTCCATTGGTGGCAAAAACTGTCCGTCTGGAAGTTGCGGCAAACCCAATTTTTCACCAGAGATACCTGCAAATTTTTCGGTGTAATCGTACCAAGGGGCAATATCTGCATACCTAATAGGCCAATCAACAGCGATGCCGTCTTTAAGGTTGGCTTCAAAGTCAATGTCACTTAGGCGATACGACTGCCGCCCCCACATAATAGACTTGCCTCCTACGATATTTGGGCGAAACCAGTCAAAACGTTTTACCTCACCATAGGGAGCATCTAAGTCATCAAACCAATATGAGGCGTTGTATTCGCTATAAGGATAATCACGCTTCAAGAAGGGGTGCGTCTCTTTTTGTTCTTCGGTAATACGCCCACGGTGAGCAAAGTCCCAAGGGTGTTTCATGGCTGACTCATAGCCAGTTCCATGCTCAAGAGGGCGACCCCTATCAAGCATCAATACCTTTAATCCTTTTTCGGTTAGTTCTTTGGCTGCCCAGCCTCCCGAAATACCCGAACCTACTACAATGGCATCGTAGGTATTTAATTCTGCTGCTTTATTGTTTAGATACATTGTTCAATGAGTGAATGTGTGAATAGACGAATGATAGAATGGAGAAATAATCAAAAAACTATCATGTTAAGTTGCCCATGCTTTTTGGCCAGGTTTTAGGTCAACACAGCCTTCAAAACGACCTGGCACCCACTCATAGGCAAGCGCCTTTGTGCAACCAATTTCAGATGTAAAGTAACCAAACATGGTTAGCTCTTTAATCATAAACCAGAACGCTTGTTCTTTTACCCCAGCCTGGCGATCAGCATAAGCATTTGATTCCTCGATTTTTAGCACAACAGTGCGTTGATCATTATTGGCTTGTACAAATGATTTCCCGAAAGCCGCTTTGCACTCACGGTCAATTTTGGCAAGACCTGCCTTAAACCGATCTTGGTACTCTTTGGGGTAACAGTCGCTCACCATTGTATTGATAAATGGCCCTACTCCTGCGGCTTTGGCACCACCCGAATCAGACGTAGTTGGAATAATCACATCGGCAATTTCGGCAATGAGGGCTTCTTGTTCGGCACTGAACACCAACGGCATCGAGCCGGGGGTTTGTCCCAAATTGCGAGGATTGCTGAGCATATCGGCAAGTGCCGGTGTGGTCAGCATTCCACCCATCATCACTGCTACCATTTGAAGGGCATCTCTGCGGTTCATAGTAAATGTTAGTGTAAAGGTTAAATTTTAAAGTATAAACAATTCTTACAATTGGTCTGTTTGAAATGCCTGAAAATTATTGGTTTGCTTAATCAATACCTGCAAGTGAAAAGTACAGATATTAGTATTGATTCCAATATGTGATGGAAAAATACGGCGATTCGGTTTTAATCCAAAATTTTATTTGAAAAAGACGACAAACGGCTTAATTTTCTCGAACAACCGTAAAGAAATATCAAGCTATTTTGCATCAGTTATGGTGCTTACTATTTTATGATTAAACAATTTACAACTTGTTGTTTAATTACCACTCCCACAAAAAAAATGCTTTGATTTTGGTATTTTTTCAAGAAAATAAGTCCTTATGTGCGAAAATTTTAAATTCAATTTGCGTCATAAAATATTTCGCTTACTTTTGTGCCAAAGTAAAATTGCCCAGTGCAAAGCCAATGTTTGAACATAATAGTCTTAATCTGCTTCTTCTTCTCCTCAACTAACCAGTGTGAGATAGGAAGTCTTTGAATATACAAAAACGCCCTTTCTCACCTTGAGGAAGGGCGTTTTACTATTTTTGCGTTCACAAAACCACAACCATCTGAAAAGCCTAAACCCATGAGCCAGAGAATCCAAGTTTTTGACACAACCCTGCGAGACGGCGAGCAAGTACCCGGATGCCAATTGACAACGGAAGAGAAATTAGTAATTGCCGAACGGCTCGAAGAACTCGGGGTGGATGTTATTGAAGCAGGGTTTCCGATTTCGTCGCCAGGTGATTTTAAGTCGGTAGAAGAAATCAGTAAGTTGATAAAAAATTGTACGGTTTGTGGGTTGTCTCGTGCCAAAAAAGAAGACATTGATGCGGCAGCATCAGCGTTAAAATATGCCAAATATCCACGTATCCACACCGGTTTGGGAGCTTCGGATATTCATATTCAATACAAATTTAACTCGACTCGTGAGCAAATGCTCGAGCAGGCAATAGGTGCTGTAAAACACGCCAAGAGTTATGTAGAAGACGTTGAGTTTTATGCCGAAGATGCTGGACGAGCAGATTTGCAGTACCTTGCCCAACTAACCGAAGCAGTCATTAAAGCAGGAGCTACGGTGGTAAATTTGCCAGATACAACAGGCTATTTGCTGCCTGACCAAATGTTTGAGCGTATCAATTACTTGTTTGAAGTAGTGCCAAACATTGATAAGGCCACTATTTCGATGCACAACCACAACGACCTGGGCCTGGCCACTGCTAATACCATTGCGGGTATTAAGGCTGGTGCAAGGCAAGTAGAGGTTACTATCAATGGCATTGGGGAGCGGGCAGGTAATACTTCGCTCGAAGAAATAGCCATGATTTTGAAACTTCACAAAGACTTGGGCTACGAAACAGGTCTTGATTCTACTAAATTGTACCCATTGAGCAAGTTGGTGTCGGGCATGATGCGGATGCACGTGCAAGCCAACAAGGCTATTGTAGGGCGCAATGCTTTTGCGCATTCGTCAGGGATTCACCAAGACGGTTTCTTGAAACATTCTATCAATTACGAAATCATGAGCCCACAAGATGTGGGTGTGCCGCAGTCAGACATCGTGCTGACGGCTCGTAGTGGTCGCCATGCGCTCAAGCACCGCTTACAATTGCTTGGCTATCAGTTAGAAAAGCCTGACTTAGACCGCCTCTATCAGCGTTTCTTGGTAATGGCCGATGAGCGAAAAATGATTCATGACAAAGATTTGATGGAGCTGGTGGGGTAAAATACCAAGTTCTAAATGAAAAAGTCGTAGTAAGTAAACTCGCTGCGGCTTTTTTGTGAATTTTAGCTAACCCCAATGTTGCATCGGGATTGTATGCTCTTGCGTCTCTGAGGCAAATGCCTACTCAGTACTATCAAGTTATTGCTTTTTTATCAATTCATACGCTTTCTCCATGTCTAAATCTTTGCCTTTGAGCAGCTCCTGGTTGGTGTATTTAACGGGTACGTCTGGAAAAACCCCTCGCCCAATATCAGGCCCAGGTGCATCAAAAGTCAATTTATAGAGCGGAAAACGGATGCGTGCCTTTGTTTCGGGTAATATTAAGTTTGCCATAAAGTTGGCGTTGCAGCCGTGGCTGCCACCGCCTGTTTCTCGCCCAATGACAGTTACTCGCTTTTGTCCTTGCGTAACTGAGGCAAAAATAGCTGCCGCCGAAAACGAAGCCCCGTTGGTTAGTACATACACATTTCCGTTGAAATGATTCTTTTTGCGGGGTTGAAACACTTTACCCGACCAGCGATGTTCCATACCTCCATTGGGCAAAGAGCGAGCATGTAAGCTACGAAGAACAAAGCGAGTAAATTTTTGATTCAAGTATTTATTAAAAGATGGCTTCCGAAAACGAGCTATTGCATTGGCGTAATACTTGTAAGGATTATTAAGCACGTAAGACATCAGGTCAGCAGATGCAGCCGAATAACCACCGCCATTGGCTCGTAAATCAATAATCAGGTTGGTGATTTGAGGTTTTTGGGTTAAGGTTTTAAATGTTTTCCGATAAAACCATTTTGCACCTTTGTCGCTAAACGTGTTAATGTCTAACAAGGCTGTGGTTGAGTCTTGGGCTGATACTTTAAAGGTACGTTTTTTATCGCTTTTACTAATTTTAGCTGGCTTCGGAGCAGGTTTGGTTGTTTGGGCGGCTTTTATTACGTTTTTTTGAGGTGTCTTGGGCTTTAATAAGGTAGTCCGAATTTTACCGAGCGAATCCTTGATTGTCACGCTCACCGAGTCAATGTCTCCATACATATAGCGATATAGTGCAGGAAACCCACCCGCAATCACGTTGTCTTTATAGCTTACATTATAGCCATCAGAGGTATGCATATCACGCATTCGGGCTATTAGCAAGCGCACAGGCACACTATCAATAGCCATTAACTCATTGCCTCGCCTAATAGTAGAATCATTGCTTAAATTTTGAGAAATCCATACCCTGCTTTCGCCTGCAACTGTTTGTAGCGGGATCGTCTTGATTTTGTGTTTTTTGTAGTAACGAGCCGATGCCTTGGGTGCCAGCACATCGGTATGTCCACAACGTACGTACGAAATAAGTGGGTTTATTACTACTCTGAACTCCCTTTCTGTCATGGGTTTATCGAGTTGCCGATAGGTCTGCTCAAACCAGTAGTGTATTTTTGAGCAGGATTATACGAAGTAGCGCAGGCACTTAATAAGCAAAGTAATAATAAAAGGTAGTTATTTTTCATAAAGAGCAGATTGTCACGCAAAAAAAGAGAATTTTATTGGTCTGCACTCGGCTCAGTGTCATTTTACTTAAAAAAACAAAAATCCATTGCACAATTCTAAGAAAAAACAAAACAATACCTTGCATTTTGAAAAATAGTTAGTATGTTTGGGGCAATGAGTGGCGTGGTAAATTTTTTGAGAAAAATGGTCTTAAAAGTTATTGAAATTTTGGCAAGTTCACCCATTAGTTGGGAAGATGCCGTATCAAATGCCGTTGCCGAAGCTTCCAAGTCAATACGAGGAATTAAGGGCATCAACGTGCAAAACATGAGTGCAGTAGTAGAAGACGGAAAGGTGGTGGGTTATCGAGTAAACTGCAAGCTTTCATTTGAAGTTGAGTAATTGTTTTCATAGGTAGTTTGTGAAAGTCTTGGTTGGCGATTGCTCCAAGACTTTTTTTGTTTTTAAGGGGCCTATCCTTATCTTTGGCTAAACGGTGCTAAGACAATTAGGGTTAGTTAAATAAAAATCATAAAATATTGAAAATCAAGATGTTAATGGCCAGTCATTGTTCATTAAGTTACCAGAAACCCATAAAACAATGAGTCGTACACGTTTATTGATAGCCGTGGTGATGGCAATAATTGCTGTGATTTCTTATTATTCAAACACCCAAGTAAACCCCGTTACGGGCGAAAAACAGCACATTGCCATTACACCAGACCAAGAAATTGCACTTGGGCTACAATCTGCACCTCAAATGGCAGGCGAGTTTGGCGGCTTGTATCAAGATGCTAAGGTGCAGCAATATGTCAAGCAAGTAGGCCGCAAGTTGGTAGCCTCTACCGAAGCCGCAAGTTCACCCTATCAGTTTGACTTTCATGTATTGGCAGACCCCGAAACCATCAATGCCTTTGCCCTGCCTGGTGGTCAAATCTTTATTACGGTTGGCTTACTCAAGCGCCTCCACACCGAAGACCAACTGGCGGGCGTATTGGGGCATGAAATTGGCCATGTGATAGGTCGTCATTCTGCCGAGCAAATGGCCAAACAACAACTCTCAGATGGCTTAATAAACGCCGCCGTAATAGCCGCTCAAGATCCCAATAACCCCAATAGTAGCGCAGCCATTGCCCAGTATGTGGCTAACGTAGTGAGTATGAAGTTTGGGCGAGAAGACGAACTTGAAGCCGACCGCTTCGGCCTCAATTTTATGCCAAAGGCTGGCTACAAACCCGCTGCTATGATAGATGTGTTGGAGATTTTGCAGCAGGCGATGCAAGGCGAACGCCCTCCCGAAATGATGAGTACACACCCATATCCCGAAAACCGCATTGCTCAAATTCAGGAGATTTTGGCACAACAGGCTCAAAAATAGGTAATTAAAACATCCTAAACGTATCAGCGGTATGGTCCGAATCTATTACAAAGAAGGTAAACAGGTCAAGAAAGAAACTGACGTAAAAGAAATCGGGCGGTTGAAAAACGTGCTGTGGGTGGACTTGCAGTCGGCAAGCCACGACGAAGAAGAATGGATAGAAACCAAGTGTGATATTAGTTTTCAGACACCACAAGAAATTGTAGAGATTGAGAGTTCGGCACGGTATTTTGAGCAAGACAATACCATAGTGGCCAACTCCAATTTTGCTAAAATTGATAGCCATGGTTTTCATAGCTATCCTGTTTCGTTTATTTTGAAAGGTAGTACCATGTTTACCTATCGGCAGGGCGACTCAAAGACTTTTGCCGATACGGTAAAGAAGATGAAAGTCTATGAAGAACCCTTTGATACAGGTGTGGATATTATGCTTCTTTTGCTTGAAACCCGTATTGAAGCCGATGCCGACTTACTCGAAGGTATCAGTCGTGACATTACGCACATCAGTAAGCAGTTTAGTACCGAAAAAAAACCAAAGCAGGATTCGCTCCTCAGAATCAATGCTTTACAAGAATATACCATGCTCATGCGTGAGAGCATTATTGACAAGCAACGGGTGCTTTCAGGTATTCAGCGCAGTCGCTTTTTTCCTGACGATCAAAAAGAACATCTTCGCATTATTTTGAAAGACATCGGTTCATTGGTTGAGTACACAACATTTAACTTTGAACGCCTCGAATACCTCCAAAATACCTTCATGGGTTTGGTGAATCTGGAACAAAACCAAGTCATCAAAATTTTCACCGTAGTCACCATCATTTTCATGCCGCCTACGCTGATTGCAGGGATTTTCGGTATGAATTATCAGTTAATCCCCACATCATCGCATCCTTATGGTTTTTGGTTGGCTCTTGTTCTGATGTTGATGTCTTCGCTGGGTGTATTATGGTTTTTTAGGCGGAGGCATTGGATTTAGCGATTCATAAGTCAAAGAAGTCGTAAGGTAAGGAAGTCAAGGAGCATCAGACGTTTGGTACAGACACAAACCATCATCGTCTGCACCGAAGGTCTAACATTTTCAGAGCTATTAGGAGAGAATTTGATTGTAAAAGTTCAGTAATTTTTCTTCTTCCGACTGCCAGTTGTAGTCTTGTTCTACTGCTTTTCGTCCGTTTTTTCCCATCTGTTGAGCTTTTTCGGGATGTTCAATTAACCAACGCAAAGTGTCTGCCAACTGCTGGGCATTGGTTGGATCTATACAAAAACCGCATTGATGTGCCTCAACCACAGGGCGATATAACAGAAAATCAGACGTAATCACCGGAAGTTCAAGGGCCATATACTCAAAAATCTTGGTAGGATAAGACTCTGGAAAATCCCCAACGGGTTTTAACAGTGCAATTCCTGCTATGGCCTTATGGGCGTGTTTAAACACCTGCCGTGGGTCTGTTTTACCATTAAATTTGAGTAAATTGTTTACTTCGTTAAAACCTTCGATTTGGCGTAGCTCTTCCGCCTTGTGCAAGTCAAACTCAAAGCCCCCGAACAAATTAACGTTAAGCTGAATTCCTTGTTTTTTTAGTAATGCAAGAGCCTGTATGAGTGTGTCTATGCCACGAGCCAAACTAAGTTGCCCAACATAAAAAAGTTCTAAGGCAGGCGTGCGATCATGTCGAATAAATTGCTCAAAAAAAGACAAAGATGGATAATTGAAGATAACCAGTGGCTTATAGCGAGTGTCTGTGTATTCGTCTTGATACGAAAACTCTGCCAAAATCAAGTAAAAATATCGCCTTGCCAACCTGTCAAAGTAGGCATAAAACCACTTCAAAATCAGGGAGTTATTAGAAAACTTAAAAGATAATTGCTTCCGAACATTTTCGTGAATATCATACACAATACGAACCCCCGTCAGCCAAGTGAGTACAAACGCCAATGGCATTAGTTCCGGGTCATGAATGTGCACAATATCGGCCTTTATCCGCAAACAATGCCATAGCGCAACGGGATGACTGAGCAGTAGCCGCAACCACAACGACTTAAAGGCAGGAAGACGACGAAAAGAAATATCATTACTCAACGAAGCGTCGGCTTGTGGCAACAAAACAAAGGTTTGATGAACAGTTGCCGTACTAAATGCCATTCGATATACGATGCGAGGGTCGTATCGAAAATGAACAGTACTTAGATGAATGACTTTTTTTTCTTTCACGCTTTGGGTAATACAGGCTACAAATTAACGAAAAAGCCCCCAAATTGGTTGTAAAAATCTGAAATTAGCGTGAAAATGAACGCAACGCCGTACTCCTATTGATTGAAGTACGGCGTTGCGTATGTTACTATCTGAGTTTCTGAACTGTGCCTTTGTACTTAAAGTCTAAGCTTTTGGTTTTGATAGTAAGATTAGGATCTACCGTGTTGCTTGCCATCATTTTTACGTTTTGCAAATATACTTTCTGTACTTCGGCTTTGGGGGTGTTGATAAGCGTAGGTGAGATTTTCTGATAAATATTGGTGATTTTTATTTTTTTCTCTTGCTCAATTTGAGACAATACACTGAGTTTGAGTACATCGTTACGACTAAACCAACCCAAGTAGAATGGCCTTTTGCCTCGCCCACCACAATTAGCCGTTACATCTGTAGGTATGTTGTTTGGCACAGGTGGTGGTGGGTACAAAACTGCTGATATTTCGTCAATTTGTTTCTTTTTTCCTCTGGCAATTTCTGGGCTCATCGAGGTAACTATACACCAATTGAGGGCTTCAAGGGCTTTGTCACCTGTTACTTTTAGGTCTTTTTCGCTTGCTCCATTGTTTTGGAGGCGTACAAATCTGTTAAATAATCCTTCTCCATCATCACAGGCGGTTTCCCATTTAGGCACAATCACTTCTTTACCAGCCACTTTGGCCAATGCCTTAGTTGAGAAAAGCAAAAAACTCATGCCTGCCACCAGCAAAACAGCAATTGATAAAACTACAACTCGCAAGCCTCTGAGTTTAGCGGCAGTTTGCAAATTCCAAAGCGAGCGAATGAGCCAGAATAATAGTACAAAAATGCCAATAACCAGCCCAATCCTAATAGCATTTTCAACCGTTTTATCCAAAAGTACAGCCACTCGTGAGGTACCTGTGTCAATCAATTGAGTAGCTCGCAAATACACTCGGTCTATGGCTTGTTGTACAGCCTCCGACGCTGCTCCAATGAGGTCAATAATACTGTCTTTGATTTGTGCAATTCGCTTAGCCAAAATTTCGTCCAAGCATTTGAGTTGGTTTCGTACCATCTGATCTACTTCTCTGATTAGTTTGCGAACCTCAGTACTAAGTTGTAGAATAATGCTTCGCAACTGCTCCGAAGCCTCCCGAATGATTTCGAGAGAGGCATCTTTAATGTTGCCAATCTGTTGCTCAATTTTATCGTTAAGCTCGTCAATAGTACGGCGCATTTCTACCCCAAGCTGCCCTGTGAGGTTATTAGCAATATCGTCCAATTGTTGAACCAGTTGGCGTAATTCATCTACGGGTAGTTCCACGTCCACATCAGCTGCAGCATTATTGACTTTCACTGGGAAAATCATCAATAACAGCGTAATTAAGAGTAAAATCTTTTTCATAAACAGAAAGGTTAAAAGGTGAAAATCAGGGAGATACGCTACTACCGGCACTCCCCTTTTGTGTTGGGGTACGTAAACACAAACCTCGGACTTGCACTACTTGAAAGATTACAACTACACTCGGCTGTCCACGAATTTGCCTGAACTCGTACTGACCACCTGCCGTATTTCATACCTCTACGTGTTACGCTTGGGTTGGGGTGTACACTCGGGCCTTCAATTTCATAACTGCGTTGCACATCAAAAGCAGTTTCGCCGGTGTCGCCAGTACCTTCTGCTAAATTGCCCGAGTAACTCACCGAAACATAGTTTTTACCTGCTTTGGTGGCGGTTCCTTGCAATTGCTCAATATTGACCGTAATGTCACCCGATTTTGACTGTTTGGGTGGCCCAACATCGGCACAAAGGCAGCCCAAAAAGCCCGAAGAAGAAAAAGCTACACCAATAAAATAAATGAAGAGGCGGAAGAGTTTTGACGTTTTCATAACACAGGGAGGAGAAAGATGGGGCATTTTGACCATGCGAAGTTAAAAAACATCATCCCTCTTTTTTAGCGTAAAAACACCTCATTTGTGAATCAGGTATTTTTACGTATTACACACGCTATACTCCTATCTATCAGGCTATTATATTTGATGGTATAAAAACTTGAAAAAGAATTAAACCGCCTAAGAGGTCTGATGGAGCATCTGAGATGGAGCATCTGAGATGACGCATCTGACCCGCCTAATAAGGCTGCTTTTTACGTTTCGAGTCAGACGGGGTCGCCCAGACCTACGGTCAGACTTCACCCATCAAGCAAAAGTCCTAAGTATATACAAATTCACTATTCATTTTTAGGGTTTTACTGCCTGTTTTTCTCTTTTCAATACAGACTTTTCGCTCTAATGAGTAGGCTTTTTTAGTTTTGGTGTATCCCCTAAAAAAGCATTGCCTTTTCAAAATTTTAGACAACATTATGAATAGTTTCAGCCATGTAACAGAACAAACACGTGCACCTAAGCCTACTTATTTGGTAGTAGCCGTTGGTAACGAACAAGAGCAGCACGGGCGCACTATTTTAAACATTCACGAAGACGGGCGTATTTTGGTTTATAACGATACACTTGGGCAAGAAATCAATTTTCAGAGCCACCTCAAAGATGGACGTTGGATTATTGAGCAAATGAATATCGTTCTGGAGCGTTTTGGAAGAGAAGCCGAACAAAGAGCAGGCATACCTGGAGAAGCCATTTATGAATTTGGAACGAATATCTCTGGAGTACACCAAAAATATGATATTTGGCATAGTGAAATCACTAAACATGTAGAATTCAAAGCATTAGTGTCATTATTGGCCAATTGGGTAAGGCAACTATCTGATGGAAAAGTAATACTTTGACGATGATTTCTTTAAAAATTCGTACCTTCGCCTTATGGCACAATACTATCGGCTCGACAAGCAAAATTCTTCTCGTAAGGCGGGTACCATTACGCTCAAAGAAGCTATAGACGACTTGTTGAGCGCCTACAAACTTCGTAGCAAATTCAATGAAACCTACCTAACCGCCCATTGGGAAACCATTATGGGTAAAGCAATAGCCAACCGCACCAGCAAAGTATATGTAGCTGACCGCAAGTTGTATGTGCAGATTACCTCCGCCCCACTCCGAAACGAATTAGTACTTGCCAAATCCAAAATCATTGAACTCATCAATAAAGAAGTTGGCGAAGAAGTAGTGGTAGAAGTAATTTTTATATAAATTCCGTTTCGGCAACCGCAAGGGTTGCCGCCCTCCTATTAGTTATCAACCCTTGCCGATGCCGCATTCCACACTAAATACTGCAAGCGTAGCCACACCAACACACATGGTACAGTTTTGATGCAATATGGCACGAAAAAATTGTCTCGAAGGCCTCGAGAGAACAAATCAGAGGGAGATAGTGACGTAAAAACAATTACCAAACCCAGCAAAATGGCATCGGTGCGACTGGCAGGATTGAGCCACGTAAACCACAAAGCCACCCCCATAACTGCATACACATAGGTAGGCGACTCGGCCATTGGGTTAAAGATAATGACAAATACTAAGAAGTAAGCCATCATCAATCGCTGAAAGTCAGGTGATTGCCATTTTTTGAACTGAACCATCGGTAGCAAAAACAAGCCCAAGCCAAGGGCTTCGACAATGGCAAAGTTTACCTTCCAACCAAACCAAGATTGCAAAATACCCATTACCGACACTTGGGTATTGAGTTGACTCTCAGAGGCGACTTCGAGCCAACGTTGGTACTCAGATACCAGCATCTTGAATGGCAAAACCACCAGCGGTAAGGCAGCCAAAACCAACATCCAAAACACCATACTTGCCAAAAATTTTACTTTGTTTGGATAAAATAAAAAGAAAATTGCTGCCGCCGCCCCATAGACTTTGAAGAAAGCCGCCATCGCAAAAAAGAACGCCGCCCAAAATACATTTTCGGTTCGTAATCGGCTCATTCCCAATAGCATTAAGCCCAAAATCAGGTTGTTACTCTGAATGTTTTGGGCTGTAATAAGCGCTTCCAGAAACACAATTAACAATACATTGCGTTGTATGGTAGCCGAATCGTTTTTGAGGAAAGCAAGCGTTCCCCAAAGTAAAATGGCTGTATTGAGTAAGTTCCATAAGCCCACGCCCACGCCGATAGGCAGTGGATAAAATGGAGCCATCAGAAATGCAAAAGTGGGGCTGTATTTGTAGAGGTCATCAAACAAAAAGGTACGCCATTCGTACATGGTTTTGCCTTCGAGCATCCAACCAAACGGCATCGTAAACATCAAATAGTTGTTGTATCCGCCCAACAGGTATTTCTGTATGCCCACCGCCACAAAAGCAAGCACATACAGTATAATGAGGTTACGAATGGTCAGGTATTTCTTCACCATTATTTACTTGTTTACAGATAAGCTTTCGGCGTATTGCCCCATTGTTACAAATTGCCCTTTGTCTTTTAGCCATGTAATGTATTCATCTAAGCGACTGATTAACAAATCCTTAGAATAACGTCGTACATAGTCAGGCATTTGGTATTTTGACAAATCGGTAAACTCCCAGGGGTGAAAATAGATATTTAAAAAGCCATGCTCTTGCAAAGTATTAACAGACAATTGCTTGTAGAGCCACATCGGGAAGTTCTTGAAGCTGAGCCAAAACAGCGGGATTCTCAACGTAGGCGATACCGAAGCCGGAATGTTAAGGATTCCGTTCTGCATAAAGGGTGTTTTGGGCTTATCTAAATGGCTATATCGCCCGGGTAAATACGTAGGATTCAGCGACGAATTGTAAGTATATCCTGCTGATTTTAAGTCTGTTTCGTCCACAGGCATCATGCGAGCACGCCGAAAACCTGTTACGGTTTTACCCGTAATTTCTTCTAAAACTTGCTTAGATGTCACCAAATCTGCTGGTTCAAACGTGCCGTGCCAATAACCATGCGAGGCAATCTCGTGTTTGTCCGATAGTGTTTTGATCAAATCTCGGTTGTGTAGCGCATAATTGGCCGTTACAAACATTGTAACCGGAACCTGCTGATGATCAAGTACTTCCTTAATGAGCAACATCCCTCGGGTACTAACCTCCAACTGTTCGGGTAAGTCAATGAGGTTGTTGTATTCTAAGGCGGTGTCAAACTCCTCTACATCAAAAGTGAGTAATATCTTGGGTAATGATTTCAAATTGGTTGGTTAGTTAATGCTGTTATCAAATGTATCGTTATGTCACCTTCTAATTTTGCGTTTCCACATTTCCTACTTCTTACTTCTGACCTCCTACTTCACCCCAAAACCACCAAATTAGTGTCTCTTACAATATAGCTTGGTCGGCGCTTAACTTCGTAGAACATTTTGCCCAAATAAATGCCAATAATGCCCAGCATAATGAGCTGGATACCACCAATCATGACAATAATAATTACTATGGAAGTCCAGCCCGAAACCACATTGCCCATAAAATAGTCGAACAACGAAACCAACCCAAAGCCAATTGCAAACAGAAACATCAAAAAGCCCAGCAAGACCGACAGATACAACGGTTTTGTGGTAAATGAGGTAATGCCTGCACTTGCCAAGAGTAACATTTTTTTGAATGAATATTTCGTTTTTCCCGAAAACCGCTCGGCAGGTTTATAGCTGATTTTGAACTGGTTAAAGCCAATCCATGAAATAATCCCTCGTAAAAACAAGTCGTTTTCTCGAAATTGCCGCAGGTAATCAATCACCTTGCGGTCGAGCAGCCGAAAGTCTGCAGCACCTTCTTCGAGGTCAATGTCTGTCAAGTAGCGATTTATCTTGTAAAACCACTTGGAAGTCTGTTTTTTGGCCAGCGAAAGGTTTTTGTCTGGTTCACGAACAGTATAAACAATTTCGTAACCTGCTTGCCATTTTTCTATTAAAGCTGGTACCAACTCAGGCGGATGTTGCAAATCGGCATCCATCGAAATCACGGCATCGCCTGTGGCGTGTTCAAGGCCAGCCCTCAAGGCCATCTGATGCCCAAAGTTTCTCGAAAAAGACAGATATTTGATGCGCCTGTCTTGCTCGGCAAGTTGTTTTAGCAAGGTGAGTGAATTATCTCGGCTGCCGTCATCCACAAAAATTAGCTCATAGTTTGGATAAGGCACCAACACCTCTGCCAGTTTTTGGGCAATAACTGGAATATTTGAGGCTTCGTTAAACGCTGGAATAACGATAGATATGCTTGAAGATGGCATCAAAGTGTGCTGGTAAACTATTCGCTTTGGGATTGTGTTTGCTTGAAAACGATGCAAAGTTGAGATTTCAAGAGGCAATATACAATAGGTAAGTAAGGTGGCAATTTGAAAGTGCGTTAATTTGAAAATGAATAACTTGAAAACCACATACTCACAAACATGAAAATTATGATTTTATGGTGTTTGATTATTCAAAAAATGACCTTTCTTTTTTTGTTATATACCTGATGATCAATAATTTATGTGCGATAAAATTTAACTAATTGTATTTTTTCACACAGCAGCCAGTTGCGTTGTAATCTATTTACCCTCTTTTGTATGAGAATCCGCAAAAAACAAGCTACCGATACAGCAACCCCACAGCCAGAAAAAACACTACTTCGCCGAGATCCTCGCCGTCATCGTTTGGTAGAACAAGAAGAAAACCGCCTCGACTTGGGTTTTGGCAAACAAATCACCGACCCAACCACTCGGCTGGTTAATCCAGACGGCAGCTTTAACATTAAGCGTATCAATAATTCGTTTTGGGGCAGGTTCAATGTCTATCACCGCCTCATCACCATGTCTTGGACAAAGTTTGGTCTTATTGTCATGTTGGCGTATCTGATTGCCAACACACTTTTTGCCAGTATTTATTACCTCATTGGAGTTGAGCACTTGGCTGATATTGATATGACTACTCCGATGACTAAACTCTGGGATGCTTTCTTTTTTAGTGCCCAAACCCTCACCACCGTTGGGTATGGGCGTATTGCTCCTATTGGCTTCTGGGCCAGTTTGGTAGCAGCTATGGAGTCACTTACAGGCTTATTAGCATTTGCCTTAGCTACCGGCTTGGTGTATGGGCGTTTTTCTCGACCAGTAGCTCACATTTTATACAGCGAAAACATGGTCATTGCTCCTTACGCCGACCTCACAGGGCTGATGTTCAGAATGGTGAACGAGCGTGATAATCAACTCATTGACGTAGAGGTAGAACTAATGCTCTCTCGCCTCGAGCCCGACGGAGATGGCAACCGCACTCGTCGTTATTTTTCGCTTCCTTTGGAGCGCAAAAAGGTAAGTTTCTTCCCCATTAGCTGGACTTTGGTACATCCCATCACCGAAACCAGCCCTATTTATGGCCAAACTGTTGAAGAAATGATTAGCACCGACAGCGAGTTTATGATTTTGGTAAAAGGGATTGAAGATACCTTTTCACAAGCCGTATATGACCGAACCTCTTACCATGCTAAGGAAATATTATATGGCCATAAGTTTAAAATTATGTTCAATAACCAACAGCATGGCATCACCAACTTAGATTTAGATTTACTTTCTGAAACCTATCCAGTCGAAATGCCTACCTTAGCGCAGTCGGCGGAGGCTTCATAAAATATCATTGAAGCGTCAGACCTTCGGTGCAGACGCTGTAACTCGTGCAAGCGTGTCCGTTTGTACGAGTTAGAGATTCGCTCATTCAATAATTTTACCATTTTAAAATGCAACAACCTGATTTTCTGACCATTGGCGACACCATAGGCATTGTGGCTATGGCGGGCAAAGTCAATCCCCTTGCCGTAGAACCTGCTATTACAATCTTGCAAAACTGGGGATTGAAGGTCATTGTAGGTGAGTCTGTTTCGGCTGCGTATCATCAGTTTGCAGGCACCGACGAAGTTCGGCTACGAGATTTTCAACAAATGTTGGATAACCCTTTTGTGAAAGCAATCTTCTCTGCCAGAGGCGGTTATGGAAGTTCTCGCATTTTGGATGAAGTGGACTTTTCTCATTTTCTAAAAAAGCCAAAATGGATTATTGGTTTTTCGGACATCACGGCTGTGCATTGTCATTTAAACAATTTGGGCGTGATGAGCATTCATGGTGTTATGCCCAAGTCGTTTGACCAAACAGGTGGAGAAGAAGCCCTTGAAACCCTGCGAAAAACCTTATTCGGAGAGGCTCTTTCTTACCAAATTCTTCCTGAAGAATTCAACCGAATAGGCACAGCAACAGGGCAAGTAGTAGGTGGAAACCTTTGCTTATTAGCACACTTAATAGGTTCAAAATCAGAGCTTAATACAAAAGGAAAAATTCTATTTTTGGAAGATGTTGGCGAAAAATTCTACAACCTCGACCGCATGATGCTGCAACTCCGCCGAGCTGGTAAATTAGAAAACCTGACTGGTTTAATAGTTGGTCAGTTCAGCGACTTAACCGACTACGAAACCCCCTTCGGCAAAACAGCCTGGGAAATTATGGCAGAACATACAGTCAAATATCATTACCCCGTATGTTACAACTTCCCCGTTGGGCATATTCCTGATAATAGAGCAATCATTTGTGGGGCAATGGGGCAGTTGGAAGTGCTTCAAAGTGGGGTTAGTTTGATGTTTCAACCCACTGATTCAAGCGTGGACGCTTAAACCAGTTACATTCCTCAAATTTCTTCCTAACTTGTTGCACTTTTAGCACAACAAATTATTCATGAAAAATCTCCTCAAAACTCTTGTCTTATTTACCACCGTGCTGCTTGGTTATCAGGCTACGGCCCAAACCTACGTGTTCACACACGATGACACGCTACGAGGCACTATTACCAAAGAGCGAGCGTGGTGGGACTTGACCTACTACCACCTCTCTGTGAAGGTCAATCCGAGCGATAGCACTGTAAAAGGCAGCACTACTGTAAATTACAAAGTGCTAACGCCCTACCAAACGTTGCAAATAGACCTGCAACGTCCCATGAACATTACCCGCATTACCCAAGACGGCAAGGAACTGACTTTTCGGCGAGACGGCAATGCATTTTTGGTAACATTGCAAAAAAAACAACAAACAGGTAAGAAAGAAAGCCTGCTTGTTTATTTTGAAGGAAAGCCCCAAGTAGCCAAACGCCCACCCTGGGACGGTGGCTTTACATGGAAAAAAGACGCTCAAGGCAATGGATTCATTACCATGTCGTGCCAGGGGCTGGGTGCGAGCATCTGGTGGCCCTGCAAAGACCACATGTACGACGAACCCGACAGTATGCTCATTAGCGCAACCGTTCCAAAACCCTTGATGGATGTGTCGAACGGTCAACTTCGTAAAGTAACCGACAACGGCGACGGCACTCGTACTTTTGACTGGTTTGTGGCGAATCCTATCAACAATTACGGTGTTAATGTAAACATCGGCAACTATATCCAGTGGTCTGACACACTTCATGGAGAAAAAGGAATCTTGAAAATGGCTTTTTATGCCCTACCCGAAAACGAAGCCAAAGCACGAGAGCAGTTCAAACAAGCTAAACTGATGCTACGGGCTTTTGAGCATTGGTTTGGGCCGTATCCGTTCTATGAAGATGGCTACAAGTTAGTAGAAGTACCCTATTTAGGTATGGAACACCAAAGTTCTGTTACCTACGGAAATGCTTACAAAAACGGCTATTTAGGGCGAG
The DNA here is from genome assembly GCA_044228045.1 of Spirosomataceae bacterium. Taxonomy (GTDB): domain Bacteria; phylum Bacteroidota; class Bacteroidia; order Cytophagales; family Spirosomataceae; genus JAXLVB01. Next base: position 1,873 of record JBGAVQ010000065.1, on the reverse strand, counting down.
ATTTGTCAGGCACAGGCTGGGGACTCAAATGGGACTTTATCATCATTCACGAGTCGGGGCATGAGTGGTATGCTAACAACATAACTTACCGAGATATTGCCGATATGTGGATACACGAGAGTTTTACTAATTATTCTGAAAATCTCTACACAGAATATTATTTTGGCAAAAAAGCAGGTTCCGAATATGTGATTGGCACTCGAAAAGGCATCCGTAACGACAAACCAATTGTGGGGGTTTATAACGTAAACCACAGTGGATCAGGCGATATGTACCCCAAGGGCGGCAATATGCTACATACCATTCGTCAAATTGTGAACGACGACGAAAAGTGGCGGCAAATTCTGCGAGATATGAACAAAACCTTCTATCATCAAACAGTAGATGGGGTTCAAATTGAGCAGTTTATCTCTCAAAAAGCAGGCAAAAATCTTAGTAAAGTATTTGACCAATATCTACGAGATGTGCGGATTCCAGTGTTTGAATATCAAGTTCAAAACGGTGAACTGCGCTACCGATGGAACAACTGCGTAGCGGGCTTTGATATGCCTGTAAAAGTGACAATCAATACGCAAGAGGCGCAATTCTTAAACCCAACACCCGAGTGGAAAACCCTGAAAGTAAACAACTTAGGAGATGTAAAGGTTGATGAGAATTTTTATGTAACTACCAAAATAATTCCGTAGCGGCAACTCTTTCGGTTGCCTTACAGCTGACGTATCGAACATTCTGGTGCAAGCGTCCACGCTTGCACCCTGTCAACAAATCTTGTTTTAATACTTATGAATTTTCAAAATAAAGTAGTCTGGATAACAGGTGCTTCGTCCGGAATCGGGGAGGCATTAGCTAAAGAATTTGCCAAAGAAGGAGCTAAATTGGTGCTTTCGGCTCGCCGAGAAAGTGAATTAGAACGAGTAAAAACCGAAACTCGCCTATCGGACGAATTTGTGATGGTATTGCCGATGGATATGTTGGTAATGAGCGAATTTCCAGATAAAGTTCAGGCTGTATTAAATCGCTTTGGGCAAATTGATGTGGTAGTGCAGAATGCAGGCATCTCGCAACGCTCTTATGTAAAAGATACTGATTTTCAGGTGTATAGAGACATTATGGAGATTGATTTTTTTAGCATAGTAGCCCTTACCAAAGCCGTTTTGCCGCAAATGCTCAAACAAAAATCAGGTTGCTTTGTACCCATCAGCAGCGTAGCTGGCAAAATAGGAACTCCGCTACGGAGTGGCTATTGCGCTGCCAAACACGCCCTGATTGGATTTTTTGATGCCCTCCGTGCCGAAAACTACAAAGAAAACATTCAGGTCACAACCATTTGCCCGGGTTACATCAGCACCAACATTTCGGTGTCGGCACTCAACGCCAAAGGCGAACGCCACGGCAAAATGGATAAAAACCAAAAGAAAGGAATGCCTGCCGACCAATGCGCCCAACAGATTATATCAGCAGTGAAGTCAGGCGTGAAAGAAACTTACGTGGGCGGCTGGTACGAAGGCCTGGGCATGACCCTCAAACGCTTCGTACCCAGCTTGTTATACAAAATGGTGCAGGGGATTAACAGTTAAACCTTACTTTTTAGATACCTCTGGATAGTCCAAAACTAATCTGCAGAACGTCTTGATTCCCAGTGTAAAACCGCCTTCATCAATAAAAAAATCGGGGGTGTGGTGAGCTGCTACTTGGTCGAGTGGCTTGTCTTTGGGTTTGCCTCCCAAGAAAAAAAACACGCCTGGGATTTTCTTTTGATACCACGCAAAATCCTCTGCGCCTGTCCAAGCGACTGAAATAAAGAAATTGTCTTTGCCTGCGGCTTCTATCAAGGTTGGTTCCATCATGGCCGATAGCTTGGGGTCATTGTAAG
>JBGAVQ010000064.1:0-22664 GCA_044228045.1 Spirosomataceae bacterium | reverse complement strand
TGTTGTCCTCAAAATCTTTATTGTCCAAAAGGTCTTTCCAAACTTTCCATTCATCTAAAATTCGTTCAATGGATAACAATTCTTCACATTCAATTAGTCCTGCACTTCCTGTTGTTTGTCCATTGTGAATTTTGTAAAACGCAACAAAGTCTGTTGGAAGTTTTGCATTTATGATTTTTTCTAAATTCTCAATTTCTATGTCCGTAACGCCGTCATTTAGGTTGTCTAAAATGTCGGGTGCAATCTCTTGCAATTTTAATTCAATGGATTTCCAAATTTCTGTCATAATGTTATTTTATGAGGTTTGTCTAAAATTACTGCCAACGAGCGTATAAACGCAACTATGGTTTTAGCACTCAATTATAATCAACTGATTAAGAAATTGTTATAAATCATTGAGTACATTTGCTGAAATTATGCAATTCTAAAAAAATATTAGCAATTTTACAAAAAACTTTCAGATGCTCTTCCGTTCAGAACGTCAGGTAGTGAGGGCTTGGGATATTCAAGGTTTTCCTAATTACTTTTTTGGTTCAGACAAACTGCTGTATCGTATAGATAGGCAAGGTCGGCTGCATCAAAATAAGTTAATTATGGTTGGCTATTCCAAAGGTTACGTGCTTAAAAGTAAATTTTTTAGCCTGACCAAACTCAGACCTTTACTAAAAAAACACGTACCATCCTCACCCATTCCGCTATTGGACGTGCCAACCCAATCGTAATTTTTATAGCGATATCCCTTAGATTTTTCGGTTTCTGATGTAGCTTTGTTGAACAAGTTTTTTAGCTTGTCCATTCAAGTGTATCTATTTGTTACTGAATCTTATGCAATTCTCTCACCTTCACTGCCATACGCAATATTCGCTACTCGACGGGGCAGCAGATATTACCAAACTGTTCAAAAAAGCCGCTGCCGACAAAATGCCCGCCGTTGCCATCACCGACCATGGCAATATGTTTGGGGCGTTTGAGTTTGTAGCAACTGCTGGCAAATATGGCGTAAAGCCTATTGTAGGCTGTGAGTTTTATGTAGTTGAAGACCACACCCGCAAGCAATTTACCAAAGAAGCTCGAGATGTGCGCTATCACCAACTGCTATTGGCCAAAAATGCCACAGGCTACAAAAACTTGGTAAAACTCTGCTCACTTGGCTACATCGAAGGACTTTACGGCAAATATCCACGCATCACCAAAGCCCTAATAGAGCAGTACAAAGAAGGTTTGATAGCAACTACCTGTTGCATTGGGGCTATGGTACCAAAAACCATTTTACGAAAAGGTGAAGATGAAGGCGAAAAAGAATTCAAATGGTGGTTAGATCGTTTTGGTGATGATTATTACGTGGAGTTTCAAAGGCACGAGATACCAGACCAAATCAAAGTGAATCAGGTTTTAGTGCGGTTTGCCCGTAAATATAATGTCAAAATCATCGCCTCCAACGACTCTCATTACGTAGATCAAGAAGACTGGGTGGCGCATGACATCTTGCTGTGTATCAACACCAACGAGAAGCAAAGCACACCAACGGCAAAAGAAATTTCGGATGACGAAACCATGCAACGAGGCAGGCGGTTTGCGTTTTTTAACGACCAATTTTATTTCAAGAATACAGCTGAAATGACGACTTTGTTCTCGGATTTGCCCGAGGCCATTGACAATACCAACGACATAGTAGGCAAGGTAGAAACCTTGAAGTTGAAGCAAGACATCATGCTTCCCAACTTCCCGATTCCGCAAGAATTCCAGTTGCATACCGAAGACACCCTCAACCAATGGGAATACTTGCGCCACCTCAGATTTCGGTTTTACGAAGCAGCGAACACGTTTTTAGCTTGTTTTACTAATCTGTACCTATACGTTACTGAGCCTCATGCAATTTCCTCACCTTCACTGCCATATTTAATAATGCTACTGATGGCAGTGATAGGCACAACTGTTCAAAAAAGCGTTGATAAATGCCTGTTGCCATCACCGACCATGGCAATATGTTTGGGGCGTTTGAGTTTGTAGCAACTGCTGGAAAATATGGCAGTTTCCAATTGTAGGCTGTGAGTTTTATGTAGTTGAAGACCACACCCGCAAGCAATTTACCAAAGAAGCTCGAGATGTGCCATCACCTATATTGGCCAAAAATACCACAGGTTACAAAACTTGGTAAAACTCTGCTCACTTGGCTACATCGAAGGACTTTTATGGCAAATATCCACGCATCACCAAAGCCCTAATAGAGCAGTACAAAGAAAGTTTGATAAAGCAACTTCCTGTTGCATTCCCAGAACTATATGGTGCAAAAACCATTTTTACAAAAGGTGAAGATGAAGGCGAAAAAGAATCGAAGTAGTTAGATCGTTGAGATGATTATTGCGTGGAGTTCAAAGGCACGAAATACCAGACCAAATCAAAAGTGAATCGGAGTTTTGGTGCAGTTTGCCGAAAAATATAATGTCAAAATCATCGCCTCCAACGACTCTCATTACATAGATCAAGAAGACTGGGTGGCGCGCTGACATCTTGCTGTGTATCAACACCAACGAGAAGCAAAGCACCAACGGCAAAAAGAAATTTCGGATGACGAAACCATGCAACGAGGCAGGCGGTTTGCGTTTTCGCGCACCAATTTATTTCGGGAAGACACGGCTGAAATGGCCGACGATATTCTCGGATTTGCCCGAGGCCATTGACAATACCAACGACATAGTAGGCAAGGTAGAAACCTTGAAGTTGAAGCAAGACATCATGCTTCCCAACTTCCCCATTCCGCAAGAATTCCAGATTCATACTTCTAATATACCTCAACCAATGGGAATCCTTGCGCCACCTCACCTACGAAGGGGCAAAAATTCGCTATGGAGACATTACTGAAGAAGTACAAGAACGCATTGATTTTGAGTTATTTACCATCCGAACGATGGGCTTTGCTGGGTACTTTCTCATCGTTGCTGATTTTATCAAGGCAGGGCGTGACATCGGTGTGATGGTTGGCCCAGGGCGGGGTTCGGCTGCGGGTTCGGTGGTGGCGTATTGCATTAGCATTACCAATATAGACCCCATAAAGTACAATTTACTTTTTGAGCGTTTTCTTAATCCAGATCGCAAGTCCATGCCCGATATAGACACGGATTTTGACGATGACGGGCGGCAAAAAGTAATAGATTACGTGGTGCAAAAATACGGACGCAACCAAGTGGCGCAGATTGTAACCTATGGCACCATGGCCACTAAATCGTCCATCAAAGATGTTGCCCGAGTGCTTGAATTACCGCTGGACGAATCAAACGCCTTAGCCAAACTTGTGCCAGACAAGCCTACCTACAACATGACACTCCAAAAAATCTTTTTTGCACCCATTGAGGGCGAAGGCGGTTTGGCGCAGCTCATACAAACCGAAGAAGTTCAAAATGTACGACGACTACGGGAGCTAAAAGACGGTAACGACCTAACAGGCAGGGTATTAAATCAAGCTATAAAATTAGAAGGAACTGTCCGAAACACAGGTATTCATGCGGCGGGGATCATCATTGCCCCGCACGATTTAACCACTATTTTACCTGTTGCTACTTCCAAAGAAACCGAATTATTGATTACTCAATACGAAGGCAAGGTCATTGAAGATGCAGGGGTAATCAAAATGGACTTTTTGGGGCTTCGCAACTTGACCATTATCAAAGAATGCCTTGTACTTATCAAAGACAATCACAACATTGAAATAGACATTGACACCATCCCGTTGGACGACACAGCAACGTTTGAGATTTTTCAACGAGGTGAGACCAATGCCATTTTTCAGTTTGAATCGGACGGGATGAAGAAGTACATGAAAGACCTCAAACCCGACCGTTTTGAAGATTTAATTGCCATGAACGCCTTGTATCGGCCAGGGCCTATCGCCTACATCCCCAACTTTATCAACCGCAAGCATGGGCGTGAAGAAGTAGTGTATGATTTACCCGAAATGGAAGAGTATTTGGGTGATACTTATGGCATTACGGTATATCAAGAGCAGGTGATGTTGTTGTCACAAAAGTTGGCAGGCTTCACTAAAGGCGATGCCGATACCCTGCGAAAAGCAATGGGAAAAAAGCAAAAAGACGTGCTGGATAAGATGAAAAGCAAGTTCATTGACGGCTGTGGCACTAAAGGACTTGACCTAAAAGTTTGCGAAAAAGTATGGACAGACTGGGAGGCTTTTGCAAGTTATGCCTTTAACAAATCACACTCCACTTGCTATGCGTTTGTGGCCTATCAAACGGCTTACCTTAAAGCGCATTACCCCAGCGAGTACATGGCTGCTGTACTCACAAGTTCGCTCGGTAATATTGAAAAAATTACGTTTTTCTTAGAAGAATGTAGGAATCTTGGTTTACCTGTGCTTGGCCCCGATGTAAATGAGTCTAAACGTGCTTTTAGTGCCAACAAACAAGGGCAAATTCGCTTTGGTTTGGGCGGCATCAAAGGTGCAGGCGATGCTGCTGTTGAATCAATAATTGATGAACGAAGGCAAAGAGGATTTTATAAAGATGTGTTTGATTTTGTGAAACGAGTCAATTTGAGAACGGTCAACAAAAAAACACTCGAAAGTTTGGCTTATGCAGGCGCATTTGATGAGTTCGGGATTCATCGAGCCACCTATTTTGATAACTCAACGGGTGGAACATTCATCGAAAACCTCATTCGGTTTGCCAACAAAGAAGCCGAAGACAAGGCAGCTTCGCAGTCATCGTTGTTTGGCTTAATGACCCATGAGGGAGGAGCAGGTTTTTCAACGCCCAAAATTCCACAAGCTGAGGCATGGGGACAAATGGACAAACTTCGTTACGAAAAAGAGGTCGTGGGTATTTATATTTCAGGACATCCATTAGATGAATATGAGCTTGAATTAAAGAATTTTTGCAATGCTTCGTTAGATAAATTGTTCGATAAAGATGAAAAAGGACAAATGCTCTATGCCAACAGGGATGTTTTTGTGGCAGGGATTGTAACGAGTGTGCAAGAGCGGTATTCTAAAAACGGTAATCCGTTCTGTATCTTTAAGTTAGAAGATTATAACAGCAGTTTAGAAATGTCACTTTTTGGCAATGACTACGTAAACTTGGGGCGTTTTGTAGCGCCTGACCGTTTTTTGTATATCAAGGGAAAAGTGCAGGCCCGTTGGGGAAGCCAGGACAATTGGGAGTTCAAACCAACTCATATTCAGTTATTACCCGAAGTGAGAGAGAAGCTTTGCAAAGAAATTTATGTGCAATTAGACTTAGAAAAGACTACAAATCAATTAGTTAGACAAATACATGAATTAGTAAAAACGAATCCTGGCACTTGTGATTTAATGATGACAGTCTATGATAAAGATGAAAAAATAGACCTCACCATGGTGTCTCGTCGTACCAAAGTGTCTTTACAAAATGAATTTTTAGAACAACTAAAGAGCATGGAAGGTGTTAATTACCGCTTGAAAAAGGTGGAGTTGGTGTAAAGGATAGTATTTGAAAATTTGGTAATTTGAAAATCGTTTGCTTTTTTGACGAATCTGTAATTCAACTTTATTGCGAGGTTTAGTTTTTACGAGATAATTGCATGAAATGAACTAATTTTCTGTAAAATTCATTCTTCTTGCAACAGGTTGATGGCCTCTTAAGTCGAATTTCTAATGAAGCCGATAACAGACTAAAATCAACAACTTAACAGAAACAAACGCAACTTAATTTTTCAAAAAATGGCAAAGGCAATTGAATTAACCGACCAAAATTTTAGTGATATCATCAACTCAGATAAACCAGTTTTGGTGGATTTTTGGGCAGAATGGTGTGGCCCGTGTAAAATGATTGGTCCAGTAGTAGAAGAACTCGCAGGTGAATACGAAGGAAGAGCCATTGTAGCTAAAATGGACGTAGATGCCAACGCAAAAGTTCCTTTTGATTTTGGTATCCGTAGTATTCCAACTTTGATGATTTTCAAAAACGGTCAGTTGGTAGATAAAGTAGTAGGATTAGTGCCAAAGGCAGTGCTTAACCAAAAATTAGCGGCTCAAACGGCGTAAATATTCTAAATGTGTTGATTGCTCAACCCATTTCAATTTAGGTTCAAGCGGCAAGTCGCTTGAACCTTTTTGTTTAGATACTCTCCAATATTACCCCACAAGCCTCTTCAATCTCTTGCAGTGTAATGGTCAGCGGAGGAGCAATCCGCATGGAATTGTCACAAAACAAGAACCAATCGGTAATTACTCCTTTCTCAATAGCTCGGTCAATGATGGGCTTCAAGACTTCAAAGCTTTCAAACTCAACGGCCAACATCAAACCTTTGCCTCTTACTTCTTTTATGACTGGATGAATCAACAAACTTCTAAAAAGTGCTTCTTTTTCAGGAACTTGCGCCAAAAGTTGTTCCTCAAAAATCAACCAAAAAGCAGCCAAAGAAGCAGCACAACTCACTGGATGTCCTCCAAATGTAGTGATGTGACCCAAGATTGGATTGTGCGTAAACACTTGCATAACTTCACGTTTGGCAATAAAAGCTCCAATTGGCATTCCTCCGCCCATTCCTTTGGCACATACAAAAACATCAGGCAGGACATCGTAGTCTTGAAAAGCCCAAAAAGTACCTGTTCGGCCAAAACCAGTTTGAATTTCATCAAAAATCAACAAGGTTTCCGTTTCATTGCAACGTTCACGTAATGCCTTTAAGTATGCTTTGGTAGGCACACGTACACCTGCTTCGCCAGCTACAACTTCTATTACTATTGCTGCGGTTCGAGTTGTAATGAGTTCCAAGTCGTCCATTATCCCATACCGAATATGCCGAATATCTGGTAAAAGAGGCCGGTAATTCTGCTTGAAAAATTCGGCTCCAGCCAAACTCAATGCACCTTGCGTAGATCCATGATAAGCATTGACACATGAAATAAATTCTGTTCGATTTGTGTATCTTTTAGCCAATTTCATAGCACCCTCAACAGCCTCAGCACCTGAATTGGTAAAATAAACTTGATAAGAATCGGCTGCTTCATTTGGCGCACTAATTGTTGAAATCAAAGCCTCTGCCAATCTTACTTGTGGCGACTGGACGTATTCGCCGTAAACCATCAAATGCAAATGCTTATCTACTTGATTTTTAATGGCTTCTACTACTTTTGGATGCCGATGCCCTACATTAGAAACCCCAATACCCGAAATCAAATCCATGTATGGTTTGCCATCTTTACCATAAAGATATAATCCTTCGGCACGTTCTATTTCGAGAGCCAACGGAAAATCAGAAGTAGGTGCCAAGTATTGCAAAAAAAGTTGTCGTTCGGTAAGCAAAATTTATCGTGATTTGGGTTTGTTGTGTCGCAGTGTGGTTTTGTCGAATTATTATTCTTTGTATAATGCACAAAATTAGCTGATATGCAGTCTAATTTGCAAGATTTCATCACTTTAACCAAATCCCACATGAAAACACAGGTATTCTTTTTGCTTTTCTTTTTATTAATGGTTCAAGGTTTTTCCCAAGATACGCCAAAGCCCCCCAGCGAAGTTAGACTTATGTCAGCTGCGGCAATGACACAACCAGTGGTAACCAAGCACCAAACCACCATCAATGGCGTTACGTTTACTTACACAGCTACAACGGGTTATCTACAAATCATGCGTAATGAAGACCCTAAAATGAAAGCCAATATTTTCTTCATTGCTTATACTCGGGACGACACCAAAGACCTTAGCAAACGGCCTGTTACTTATACCTACAATGGTGGCCCAGGCTCAGCATCAGTTTGGTTACACATGGGTTGTATTGGCCCCAAACGGATACTGATGAGCGATAAAGGCGATGCGCTTGCACCACCTTACAAATATGTAAATAATGAATATTCGTGGTTAGACAAAACTGATTTGGTTTTTATAGATCCAGTAAACACCGGTTACAGCAGGGTGGCGGATGGCTCAAATCAGCGTGATTTTTTGGGATATGTAGAAGACATTGAGTCCGTAGGCGAGTTTATTCGATTATATTCTACTAAGTATGGCCGTTGGTCATCGCCTAAGTTTTTGGCAGGAGAGAGTTATGGAACAACACGTTCGGCAGGACTTTCGGGTTATTTGCAAGATAATTTCAATATGTATATCAATGGTATTTCATTGATTTCCACCATTTTAAACTTTCAAACAGCTCGATTTACCCCAGGTAATGACTTGCCGTATGCTTTGTTTTTGCCAACCTACACAGCCATGGCTTGGTATCACAAGAAGATTGCCCCAAAGTACCAAGGTGATTTACAAAAGTCCCTACGGGCGGTAGAGGAGTTTTCGCTGAATGAATACACTACTTTTTTGACCAAAGGCGATTTGGCAACAAAAGCCGAGGAAAATAGTGTTGTAACCAAGCTAAGTGAGTTTACGGGGCTGTCCGAAAAATACATACGCAACACCAAAATGCGGATAGAAATTGGACGTTTTTGCAAGGAATTACTACGCAATGAAGGAAAAACAGCAGGTCGTTTGGATGGCCGCCTTACTGCCACCGACTATGATGAGGCAGGTGAAAAAAATGAGTTTGACCCCAGTTTGAATGCAACGATTTCGGGGCCATATTCTGGAACCGTGAACCAATATTTGCGCCAAGAACTCAAATACGAAAACGATACGCCTTATTTGATTTTGACAGGCAGGGTACAACCTTGGAACTACAACAATGTGCAGAATCAGTACCTCAACGTTGGCGAAACCCTGCGTCAGGCTATGACAAAAAACCCTTATTTAAAAGTAAACGTGATGGCTGGCTATTATGACTTAGCAACACCTTATTTTGCTGCTGAATATACTTTTAATCACATGATGCTTACGCCTGAGCAAAAGAAAAATGTGAGATGGAGTTATTATGATGCTGGGCACATGATGTATATTCACAAAGAATCGCTTCTAAAAATGAAGAAGGAAACCGATGCTTTTTACGAAGATGCGCTGAAATAATCCTTATTCTTCAAAAAAACAAGTACTTCCACCAACCCAATCAAAGTCTTTGTTGAAGCGCACACCAATCATTTCACCTCGGCTCAAGCGGGCCAAATTAGTCAACAGTTTGGGTCGAGGTTCATTTTCATGCCAAATGTAAAGCATCCGAATCTCACATTTTACCAAACCATCGGGAGATTGAACTACGGGTTCGTATTTAACTTTTCTCTGTAAAATGTAGTTTTCAGGGTCTTTAATTGAAGTCAAATCAGCCTCAGTGATGTGTAATTTTACGCCACTGCCTGCAAACGAAAACAAGGGCTTTAATACGTAATTTTCTAAATCATTTGGAAAAATACCATTAAATTCACTTACAAATTGTGTATTTGGTACGTATGGACTTTTCAAAAATGGCATAGAATATTTACTAATTCTAAAAAACCAGTTTGGGTGTCCTACCCAGGTTACATCTACATCGTCAGTAAAGTTAAACGCTGTTTTCAGGTCAGGAAAGTTCCCTAAATCATCAAAAATTAAGCGATTATAAATACGCTTAATGTGAGTTTTAGTGCCATTGTTATCATAAAATAGCTGACGGCCCTCTTTTTGAATTTTGGTATAACAAACAGCTTTCACGCCAATGTATTGGAGAGTAGCAGCAAAATCAATGCGTGTTTTTTGTGTCTCTGGATAAATTTCAAGTAAAATTACCTCGTCAGGATGAGCATCAGCTATAATGAGTTTTTTGAGTTCTTCATAGTAGTTTGCAGTATCAAGTCCACCAAAGATATTCTTGTAATTTTCGGGAATAGGAAAATGTTTGCGATATTGGTCAGAGACATAGGCTTGAAAGCCAAAAATGGAAGGAAAGCCCTGTAATTCAATCAATTGTGGGCTTAATTCGTTATTTTCGTCTTTACATACTGCAAAATCAATTGCCAAAAAAGAAGTATGGGCATTCTCGTTTGGCACTTCCTGACCAGGAGGAATCGCCTTTTTGGTTTTTTCGTTAAAATCGTCGCTCACAATTACATCCACAAAACTTTCGCACGCCGTTTTTATTTTGTCACCTAATGACTTTGGCACAAAAACTGGTGTTTCTGCTACCCTAAATTCAAGTTGATTAGGAAAATCGACCTGAATTTGCTGGAGCATTTCATGGTATTTTTCATTGCTAAATGCTGCATTATAGGCAGCACGTATGTTTGATTGCATAGCTTGGTGACACCTTTAAAATCAAGTTGAGTGCAGTGCCTTTTGGCAATCAGCCCAAGAAAACCTTGATTCGATTTTATTGAAAAGTTGTAATGTTCTAAAATGCTATTTTCCAGCACTTTACCACGCATTAAGCCAATTCTCCAATCAATTGCTCAGTAGCGTTTCGCAAAAATGTTGGGATAATAACCGACTCAGTAAGCAATATTTTATCCTTATCGTTGAGGTGCTCAATCATGTCATTAAATTTCTGTTGACCATGATTGGCAATTACTTTTTCACGAATATCAGGGTGTGAAAAGTGATAGACCATACCTGCGGCATCAGCCTCTGGGTGAAACTGTGTACCAAACACCTCAGGAGTAAATCTTACAGCCATGATTGCCCGTTCAAGCGGCACATGGTGTCTGATTTTTTCTCTACAAAGTACTGTAGCGTTAATTTTTTCAATTTGTTCCCAATTGGCTTCAACCAACTGATAATCACGAGAATCTACTGCCCAAAATGGGTCTGGGAGGTTACTAAAAAACTGCTCTTGTTTTCCATGATCAGTCTTATGAATAGGAAAAGTACCAAATGAAGTGGATCGCCTCTTTGTAACTCGACCAATGCCCAAATGCTGTGCTACCATTTGAAAAGAGTGGCAAATCAAGAAAACAAATTTTTTCTTGGTTTTGTATGTATTGTGCTTCAACAAACTATCAAACCAGTTGAAATACAGGCGTTCCCACTCATCACTACTTGGCAAAGGGCTATCAGGGCCGCCCGTCGAGATATAAATATCAAATGACAAATCAGGTACTTGGGCTTTTCCTCTTACATCAAAAACCGCTACCTCTAAGTCTGGAACATCACTTTGCCTAAAAGCCTCGATAATTTCATGGATACACCTCATCCCTTGATTAGGTGCACCTTTATACATATCAAGAATGGCTAATTTTATGGGGCTATTCATGCGTTGCTCCATTTAATTATGACCACGTAATACCGTGTTCGGTTTCAGAAATAATATAATCAACTACGGCTTTCAAGTCGTTTGTTTGCTCAAAAACTGCCAATTGTCGGTCGGCACCAGTGCCAGTTTCTAATATTTTGTGGATGTATTCAACTTCCTTGCGTGAACCAAGGCTATCTACCACATCATCTACAAACTCTATAAGTTCTTCGGCTAAGTCCATGTAGGGTACTTCCTCTTCCCTTCCAAAATCAATCAGTTTACCTTGCACGCCATAGCGAGCCGCACGCCATTTGTTTTCGTTTATAAGTGCCTTGCGATACAACCTAAAATTTAAGTTTTTTTGCATCAAGCGATAGATTTTCACCACCAACGCTTGCATTAAGGCCGCCAAGCAGATGGTTTCATCAACTCGCATGGTGATATCACAAATACGGTACTCAATGGTGTCAAAGTAAGGGTGAAGACGAATATCCCACCATATTTTTTTGCCGTTATCTATACAACCTGTCTTAACAAGCAGATTGATGTATTTGTCATATTCAGAAGCACTTGCAAAAAACTCTGGAATACCTGTACGGGGAAATTTATCAAATACTTTAGAGCGATACGACTTAAAGCCAGTGTCACGACCACACCAAAATGGTGAGTTTGTAGAAAGGGCGTAAATATGTGGCAAAAAGTAACGAACAGCGTTCATAATCTGTAAACCCACTTCACGTGACGGGATACCCACGTGTACATGCAGACCAAAAATCAAGTTTGAGCGAGCCACATCACGCATTTCGCTAATCAATTGGTCGTAGCGTTCGTTGGGTGTAATGAGCTGATCTACCCAGTCAGAAAAAGGATGCGTACCCGCAGCAGCTACTTTAAGTCCCTGATTATTGGCCAGTTGAATTATTTGCTTGCGTAAGAAAGTTACTTCTTGGCGGGCTTCCTCAACATTTTGGCAAATATTGGTACCAACTTCTACCACTGCCTGGTGCATTTCGGCTTTTACCCGTTCTTGCAGCGTGATTTGCCCACCCTCTACAATCTTACTCATGTGAGAGCGCAGCTCACGGGTAACAGGGTCAATAGTTTGAAATTCTTCTTCAATTCCAATCGTAAAAACGTGTGCCATAGTTGGTGAGTTTATACTGAAAGTTTACAGTTTAGTATGTTCACAGTCTGCCAAGTATTGGTCAACTGGGTTGGGTCAATATAGACCCGATGGCGAGAAAATTCTCGCCATCGGGTAGCAATGTTACTTTTTCTTTGCCTTGGTTTCTTTAGCTGGTTTTTCAGCTTTCTCTACTTTTTCAACATCGCCTTTTGCTAAGTTAGTCAAAGGTAAATTCATGGCAGATGTTCTTACAAATGAACCCCATGTAAGGTTGGTTTTGCCTTCTTTATGACTTTCTGCTTTTTCAATAGCAAAACGAGCTGCGTTTTCAACCACCCATTCAAAGTTTTCTTGCCCTACTGAATACACATCGGCATCAGGTGCAGGGTTGCAGAAGTCAATGGCGATAGGAATACCATCTCGAACGGCAAATTCAACAGTGTTGAAGTCATACCCAAGACCTTTGCACAAACGCAACACGTAATCTTCTACAGTAGCTAATAGTTTTTTGGCATGAGGGCCTGTTGGCATATCAGCCACATAACGCAAATGGTGTGGATTACGTGGCTCATAGGCCATAATTCTCACGTGCTTACCACCAAGACAATAGCAACGGAAATAGTCTGTAAAATCAATGGCTTCTTGCAAAAGCATTACCAATTGACCTGTTTCATCATAAGAATGAAATAATTCTTCGGCATCATGTACCTTATAAACATTTTTCCAGCCACCTCCTGAGTGTGGTTTCATAAATGCTGGAAAACCGATGTATTCAAAAATCTCGTTCCACGGCTGCATTTTGAGATTGCGGAACGAGGATTCGCTGGTGTCGGTAGGGCGTTCTTTAGATGGCAACAATACAGTATTAGGCACTGGCACTCCTAACTTGGTTGCCAAACAGTTATTAAAAAATTTCTCGTCAGCACTCCACCAAAACGGGTTGTTGATAACAGCCGTTCCGGTGAGCGCAGCGTTTTTAAGAAAGGCTTTATAGAAGGGGACATCTTGTGAAATGCGGTCAATAATTACAGCATAATCAGCAGCTTCACCCTGAATTACTTGGGCAACCGAAACAGGTTCTGCCATAATTCCAGTGGGTGCAATTTGATTAACTCGCTCTACAAAAGCTTGGGGGAATGTATTTTCCATCCCATGCAAGATTCCAATTTTTTTCATGTTGTACTGGTTAAAGTTTGTTTGATAACTTTCACAAAATTAGGAAATTAAGTGCTAATGTAATTTGAGAATTTAAAAATGTGTAATTTCAAGAACTAAAATACTGATTTTGATGGCATTGCATTACACTTTGTTACCACTAACTTTTAAATTCTTGATAAGTATTCGGGAAACATTTCTCTCCAAATTGGCCAGTCGTGTGTGCCGTGCCATCGGATGTCGAGCCAATGATTGATGTTTTTAGCAGCCAAAATACCTGATAATCGCTCGTTATCGGGTTTACAAAAATCTGCACTACACGTACCCAATACAATATCCATTTGCCACAAATTTGGATTATTGTTATTAGGTAGATAGTCCGGCGGATTGTTAAAATATACGTTGTCGTCATAATAACCTGACATAAAAGAGCGTATATCAAAAGCTGCCCCCATCGTAAACAAATGTGATACTTTTTCGGGATGTTTAAAAGCGAAATTTGCTGCCTGAAAACCACCAAAGCTGCATCCTGTCACAGCAATTTTACCTACGTTACACTCCGATTGAATGGCTGGCACCAATTCTTCATTCAAAAAACGATCATATTGTATGGCATTACGAATTCGCATAGAAGGGTGAAGGTGCTTGCCATACCAAGAGTCTCGGTCAATGCTATCAATACAGTAAAGTTTGACTTTACCAGCCTCAACTAACCCACGAGCCGATTCTGTCAGTTGAAAGTCTTTGGCTTGATAATATTTGCCCATAGTGGTCGGAAAAATCAAAACAGGATGTCCCCAATGGCCATAAACAAGCATTTCAATGTCTCTGCCAATGCAGGGAGAATAATACCGAATGTAGCGTTCTTGCAAGTGGGTAAGTGGTTGGTTAATGTGCCAAAATAAAAGGATATTGCATCATCTCCAAATGATTTTAACAACTTTATGCTCAAAATGCCAAACCTCATTATTAACCATCAACTAAACACCTTTTGGCATACACTTAAATAGCTGATTAACAATTACTTACAATAAGGCACTCAGCAATAACCGAAAAACATATCAACAAATTACCATGAGCTTCTTATTTTTGATGCTATTTTTCCTTAACCACAATATGTATTTTCTTGAAAAATTACTTCATAACTCGCATGAGGTGGGTGTGTTAGAACAAGATATTTATGCCCAAAACTTGCATCGAAATGTTCGACTGACCATACTTTTGCCGCCTGAATACCACAATCCATTTTTTATGTTCAGTCATTACCGATTATTATTAGTAAACGATGGACAAGATTTTTCGGCACTTCACATGAGTCAAACTATTTCAAAACTCTACGAAGAAGACAAGATAAAAAAGATAATAGTGGTCGGTATTCATGCCAACGACCAGCGACTTCAAGAATACGGAACCGCTTGTAGCTCAGACTATAAGCAACGTGGTGCAAAAGCTCCGCTTCACACTAAGTTTGTAATTGAGGAACTTTTGCCTCATCTCGAAAACCATTTTCGACTAAAGAAAGCTGCTGAATTCCGTGTTTATGCGGGATTCTCTTTGGGAGGCTTATCTGCCTTAGATGTTACATGGACGAATCCAACCCTATTTTCAAAAGTAGGTGTGTTTTCGGGGTCATTATGGTGGCGCAAAAGGTCTTATGAAGATCATTATGATGATCATAATGACCGTATTATGCACGTGCAAGTAAGAAATACACCAACTAAACCCAACTTAGCATTCTGGTTAGAAGCAGGCACTGCCGACGAAACCTCTGACCGAAACAACAACGGTATCATTGATGCCATTGATGACACCCTCGATTTGATTAAAGAGCTCGAAAACAAAGGGTTTGAGTATGAAAAAGAAATTCGATATGTTGAAGTAAGTGGCGGTAAACACAATCAAGATACTTGGGGTGCAGTGATGCCAGATTTTTTAATTTGGGCCTTTGGTAAGTAATTTTTTTAGTGGCTCACCCAACCATCTTGAAGTTGTATTCATCTTGTAGTTAGATTGACTCTCAACGTTTCCTAAAATTTAATAATGACAAGATACGAATTCCTTAAATCCATTGGCTTCACTGGAGGGGCTTTAATGGCCGTGTTGACTTCTTGTGTAAACGAAGAAGATACCTACGTTCCAGCGCTAACAATTGACCCTAATGCAGCTGCTACCATACCCTCTGGTACGGTTATCCCTTCTAATGGTTCGGATCCAAGTACAATCACTAATCCGTTGCTGAAACTTGATTTGACTACTACTACCAATGTAAAACTTAAAACTGTTGGAGGTTATGTGGTACAAAGTGGAATTGTGGTTGCACAAGTAAGCTCAGGTGTGTATGTTGCAGTAACACAGACATGCAGCCATGAGCCCAAAAAGGCTGTTATTTACAGTGGCAATGAGTTTTATTGCACTAAACATGGGGCTCGGTTTGATTTGAACGGTAAAGGAAAAAATAGCTTGGGCAGTGGTGGAATAGCCGTTTATAAAGTGGCAACAGACGGAAAAACCTTGGTCGTTTACAAATAATCGCTATCGCATCAAATGAAACTCATGCTCTCAATATTACTTTCGGTAAGTTTTTTATCGGCTCCTTTGTGGCAAACTGACTTCAAAAAAGCACAAGAAGAAGCATTATCAGCCAAAAAATACATATTGCTCAACTTTTCTGGTTCAGACTGGTGTGCTCCTTGTATTAAACTCAAAAGAGATATATTAGATACAGATGACTTCCTGGGCTTCGCTTCTGAAAAATTGGTATTGGTTCGAGCCGATTTCCCTCGACTAAAAAAGAATCAACTGCAAGCTAAACAACTGGAACAGAACGAATTACTTGCCGAAAAATACAACAATGAAGGCAAGTTCCCTTTTACAGTATTATTAAATGCCGAAGGGCAAGTAATTCAACAATGGGAAGGGTATCCAACAAACTTGACAATTGAATCCTTAAAAAGTCAAATTCAACAAGCTACAAATGCCTTGCATTGATGAAACAAAGCTGATTCACCGAAAGGTATTGCGCTTGATGGGGAATCGGTTTGAAATCACTGTTGTCAATGAAAATGCTACTTGGGCTTACGAACGCATTGAGGCATCTATTAGTGAGATTCAACGAATTGAAAGACTACTGACTACGTTTAGTGAAGACAGCCAAACGAACCAAATAAACCAGCAAGCAGGTATAAATCCTGTACAAGTTGATGCCGAGGTTTTTGCACTCATCGAACGCTCTTTACGTATTTCTGATATTACTCAAGGAGCATTTGACATTAGCTACGGCTCCATAGACAAGCGATTTTGGAATTTTGATGTGGAGATGAAATCCTTGCCTGACCCTGCAATAGCCAAGCAATCAGTTCGACTTATCAATTATAAAAATATCATACTCGATCGGCCCAATCAATCTGTTTTTTTGAAAGAAAAAGGAATGAGGATTGGCTTCGGTGGAATAGGCAAAGGCTATGCTGCCGAAAAAGCCAAACAGCTCTTGATTTCACAAGGCGTAAAGAGTGGTATTGTAAATGCTGCAGGAGATTTAACGACCTGGGGCTATCAACCAAACGGTGAGCCGTGGACAATAGGCATAGCTGACCCCAACGTAAAGAATCAGGCATTTTCCTACTTAAATATTAGCAATGTAGCCGTTGCTACATCAGGAAACTACGAAAAATATGCCCTGATTGATGGGAAACGCTATTCTCATACGATTGACCCTAAAACTGGCTTTCCAGTTACGGGCATCAAAAGTGTAACCATTTTTGCGCCAAACGCCGAAATTGCTGATGCTATGGCAACACCAGTGATGGTAATGGGTGTAAAAGTTGGGTTAGATTTAATCAACCAAATGAAACAAATGGCCTGCATTATTGTGGATGAAAGCAACAAAGTATATACAACAAAAAACATAAACTTAACCTAAACTGATGAATAAAATTCTTAAAACCAGTGTAGTTTTCTGCCTAATAGCAGGGCTTGCTTCGTCCTGTGTAACGGTGAAGGAATACCAAAAAAGCCGCATCAATGATTCTGAAATGGAATTATCTGCACGTAAGTCTGAAAAATTTGAAACCAGTTTCTACCTCTATCGAGAAGGTGCTTCTGGTGCTAATGGAGGTAAAAGTGGTGGAGGCTGTGGTTGTAATTAAAAACTATTCTGAATGAAAAAAGTATTGTTATCCATTGGCTTCGTGGCAAGCCTACTTGCGAGCGCATACGGCCAAACAAAGCCAAACAGTGAGTCGTCCGTTTATGAAAAACGTAAACTCAAACTGGAAGAAGTAAACTTAGTGAGCAGTTATTATCAACAAGACGGCAACAATTCAGCAGTAACTGGCGGGGTTGGCACCGAAAAGCTGTGGGATATTGCTAACTCTATTGATGTAAAACTAACAAAGTTTGACCGCAAAAATCGCCAACATTCTTTTACACTTGATTTTAGCATTGACCAATACTCCTCAGCGTCGTCTGATAAAATAGATCCACGTACAATTTCTTCGGCTTCTATGTCGGACACGCACATTTATCCATCGGTTTCTTGGAGTAGAAAAGACACTAAAAATCGCAATACAATTGGAGTAACAGCTTCATATTCAACCGAATACGACTACAAATCTTATGGAATTAATTTAAATTTCATAAAGACTTCAAAAGATAACAATCGTGAATTTGGAATAAAAGCAGGTGCATTTTTTGACACATGGACGGCCATATTGCCAGCTGAGTTACGTCCGGATGGCTATGGTTCAGGAGCTGAAAGAGACTTTGAAGGGGTAGCCAAAAAACCTCGTAATTCGTATAATGTAGCCCTTTCGTTATCACAAGTAATCAACAACCGTTTGCAAGTCTTGCTCATTGCTGAGCCAGCTTTTCAGGAAGGCTTGCTGAGCACACCTTTCCATCGAATCTATTTTACAAACGGAAAAGAGAGTGTTGAACGCCTCCCTGGAACTCGCATGAAGCTTCCTATTGGATTAAGGGCCAACTATTTTGCAGGAGACAAACTAATTTTGAAAGGCTTTTATCGTTTTTATATGGATGATTGGGGCATGAAAGCCCATACATTCAACTTAGAAGTTCCTTACAAAATTACACCTTTCTTTTCGGTCAGTCCATTTTATCGGTTCAATACCCAAACGGCTGTCAAATACTTTAAAGCCTATGGTTTGCACGATGCTAACAGCCTTTATCATACCAGTGATTATGATATTTCGAGTTTTTACAGCAATTTCATCGGCACTGGCATTCGTTTGTCGCCTCCTGATGGAGTGATGGGCATAAAACATTGGAACAGCGTAGAACTTCGCTTTGGACATTACCTCCGTAGCAATGGCTTGGCATCCAACATTATTACCCTTCAAGCCAAATTAAAATAGTATGGGCCTCTGACAATTTTCGGGTCAGACGGAGTCGCCCCGACGTTCCGTCTGACCTTATATACCACAAAAATTATCAAAGAACGAATAGTATTTTATCCTGTAAGTGTTGCATAGCGTTAAATGGTCGGTAAAATTTACTGGCCATTTTTGTTTACAACAATCCGTCAATTTGACCGTTTATGGAGAAAAAAAGCAACCAATGCAGCATTTGCTGCATCTTGCTAATAGATTCACACTGCTTCACACCTATGAAACACTTATTACTTGCCTTTTACGCTCTTGTTATACTGCTTAATTTTCAAATAACACCGGCATATTCAGCTGGAGGTATTAAAGGGGTAATTAAAGATACGAAAGGCGAAAATCTTCCGTATGCTTCTATTGTTGTGAAAGGGACTTCTTACGGCACAATGGCCAATGCCGAAGGCAAATACGAGCTAAGTTTACTTCCGGGTAGCTATGAGATTGTCTATCAGTATCTTGGATACAAATCAACTTCAAAAAAAATAGAAATTACTGATAAGTTTATTGAGCATAACGTCAGTTTGGAAGAACAAGCCGTGGCACTCCAAGACGTAAAAGTAAAGTCCACTGGCGAAGACCCCGCCCTAACCATTATGCGGAAGGCTATTGCCAAAGCCAAGCTCCATTTGCTCGAAGTGGATAGCTATGCGGGGCGTGCGTATATGAAAGGAGGAGGAAAAATTACCAATATCCCAGGCTTGTTAGAAAGCCGCTTAAAGAAAGAAGGAATTGAAGAAAATGTGCTTTATTTTACCGAAACAGTAAGCGAAATTTTCTTTAAACAACCTCAAAATTATCGTCAACGCATTATCTCTACACGCAGTAATTTTAGTGATTTTGGGGGCTACAACTCCTATTTCAATGCAAGTTTTTACCAACCTGAGCTGGCTGGGGCAGTGTCGCCATTATCACCACGGGCGTTTTCATATTACAAGTTTGAATATTTAGGGACTTTTACCGACCGTGGTGAAGAGGTGAGTAAAATTAGGGTCAAGCCTCGTTCGGGTGGCGATAAAGTATTTGATGGCACAATTTACATCATCGAAAACAAATGGAGTATTCACAGCCTCAACCTCACTACCTTCAACGAAGGCTTCAAGATTGACGTAAAACAAGTATTCTCGCCAATTCAAGATGTTTGGATGCCAGTTACCTTTCAGTTTGTAGTGGGAGGTGGTATGTTTGGTTTTAAGGGCAGTTTTAATTACAATGTAACAGCCAGCTACAACCAACTGAAAGTAAATCCCAAATTTCACCAACAAATAGATGTGGTAGATGAAAAAATTGACAAAACCCCTACAACAGTTGAGAAAGTTACCAAACCAAATAGTAAAAAGGTTGATGTAGAAAAAACACTCTCTCAAAACAAAGAACTCAACCGTAAGCAACTCAACAAATTGTTGAAAGAATACGAAAAAGAAGATTTAAAAGAACGCAAAAAAGAAGATAAATCAGCTGCGCAAGTAGTTCGATATGATTCTGTTTCATTTGATAGTTTATATCGAAAAAGAGCAGCCTCTTTTTGGGATTCTATCCGTCCGGTACCCTTAACACAAGTCGAAATAAAGAGTACCATTAAGTTAGACAGCATCAAGATTGTTCAAAAGGCAAAAGAGACCAAAGACAGTGTAAAAGTAAGCGGCAAGAAATTTAAAGTAGAGCAATTGCTATCTGGCTACACCTACAACTTAGGCAAACCTGACACTATTAAATCAAGAATGACCGATAGAAAGTGGTACAACTACCGAACAAGGCTTATTTATGAGTCGCCACTGGCCGGAAGTTCATACAACACAGTTGAGGGCTATCGCTTAAAAGGTGGCTTGGGCATTCGCCATGAGTTCAAAAATAAAATGTATTTTAAAGCGATGGGCTACGGGCGGTATTCGGTTGCCCGAGAAAAACTCACAGGCTTTGGCACGCTCACCTACCGCTACAAGAAAACTGAAGCCCGTTTCTTGTCGGGAACAAGCATTCAACAGTATAATCCTGACGATGCTATTCCAGAGGAGTTTAACTTACTGACTACCTTGCTATTGGAGCGTAATTATATGAAAATATTTGAGAAACAATTCTCAGCAATAGAAGTAAATACCAAGCTTTCGGACGGACTTTCTTTCAAAGTTGGTTTTGAGTGGCAACAACGAAACCAGTTAGAAAACAACATACAGAAACCACTAATCAATTGGAAAAATCGTGAATTCACGAGCAATATTCCCAAGAATTTGGAATTGCCAGAAGTTCAATTTAATCGCCATCAAGCCAGTTTGCTGACTGCCCAAGTTAATTGGAAGCCAATTGTTCGTTACCGAATCCGCAATGGGCGAAAACGAACCGATTATAGTCTTTCACCTGAACTTAGTTTTAAATATCGGGGTGGAATCAGCGGCTTAGGAGGCAGTGATGTTGATTACTCAAACATAGAACTTGGATTTAGACATGATTTCAGCATAGGTGTTAGAGGCAACTTGAATTATGCCGTTACAGCAGGCTCATTTTTGTCTGCCAACAAAGTATATCTCCCTGATTTAAAGCATTTTGCTGGCAACTTAGCCCCAATCCAAGTAGGTGACCCTGTTACTACATTTCGAATGCTTGACTATTATCAATATAGTACAAAAGGCTCTTATGTGGAGGCGCACGGTCTATATAATTTTCGTAAATTCTTGATTACCAGAATTCCTGCTGTGCGTATTTTAGGCATCAAAGAAAACTTCTTTGCCAATTATCTCTACACTAACCAAACCAAACTCAATTATCTGGAATTAGGCTATGGAGTCGAAGGAATTTTACGTCTGTTTAGAGCCGAACTGGTTACTAATTTTGTAAATGGCAATTACCAAGACTGGGCGATTAGGATAGGACTAACCTCACGTATTCAGATTGGCAAGCGAGTAGATTAACTTTTATTCTAATATTAGTTGAGCATTAGCGAGACTCAGCTCGATATAATTCCATGTAGAGCACTTTTTATGCTTGTTATCGTAATAAATGCCTATGACAATATGCCTTTTACTACTTGCCCATGCACATCCGTTAAGCGAAAACGACGACCCTGGTATTTGTAAATCAGTTGCTCATGGTTTACACCCAAAAGGTGAAGTAAAGTAGCCTGAAAGTCATGTACATGAACTGGATTTTTGACAATATTGTAGCTAAAATCGTCTGTTTCACCGTAGCTGGTACCGGCGTTTATGCCTGCACCAGCCATCCACATTGTAAAGCAACGTGGGTGATGGTCACGTCCATATTCGTTTTTTTCGAGCTTGCCTTGTGAGTAAACCGTGCGACCAAATTCGCCTCCCCAAACAACCAAGGTGTCTTCTAACAAACCACGACGTTTCAAATCAATAATCAAGGCAGCAGTAGCTTGGTCTGTTTGTTTGCATTGGTGTACCATTCCCTTGGGCAACGAGCCGTGATGATCCCAACCTTGGTGGTAAAGCTGCACAAAACGCACATCTTTTTCCAATAATTTACGAGCCAAAAGGCAGTTAGCTGCATAGGTTCCTTTGTCTCTACTGCCAGAACCATAGAGTTCAAACACTTCGTTAGGTTCAGTAGAAGTATCCATTACCTCAGGCACAGATGTTTGCATTCTATAAGCCATTTCAAATTGAGCTATCCGAGCGTTTACCTCGGGGTCACCCCAGGTTTCGTTCTGTAATTGGTTGAGTTTGGTCAAATATGCCAACATCTGTTTTCTATCTTCACCATCATAACCATCGGGATTATTTAAAAACAAGACAGGGTCTTTGCCAGAACGAAACTGAACACCCTGATGTTCGGAAGGTAAAAAGCCATTTCCCCAAAGCCTGGCATAAAGTGGTTGATCTTTGGGCGCATTTTTGGAAACTAATACAATAAAAGCAGGTAAATTCTGATTTTCAGAGCCTAATCCATAA
>JBGAVQ010000430.1:0-2819 GCA_044228045.1 Spirosomataceae bacterium | reverse complement strand
CATTATTGACTACTATATCAACGCCACCGAAGGTCTCAATCGTAAAATTTACCAATGCTTGCAGCTGTGACAAATCACCAGCATGCGCTGCAAAAGCCGCCACTTTGGCTCCTGTTTGGCGCATTTCATCTGATAATACGTCTAAATCTTGTTGTTTTCTACTGCTAATAACTACATTGGCACCATAAGCAGCTAAATAGCGAGCAATTGCTTCGCCAATGCCCTTGCTTGCTCCTGTGATAATGGCTACTTTGCCATGAAGTTGAAATGCTTCTTGTGGGTTCATACAATGAGGGAATAAGACTTATAAAATGAAAGATGGACAATAATAACCTAAAAGTCTTATTTGTTCAATGAAAACTTCTAAAAGTAGGAATAATTATGCGTTTTCCTAAACGCTTGCTTGTTGGGCCAGACCTTCGGAGCAGACCCCTGCATTTGGTTCAAGTATCTATCCTAACGCATTTGTTGATGGTAATTCAAATTTCCCTAACTTCGTCGGGTCAAAGCTGTTATTGGACGAAAATATGAATACAACTGAACATAATTCAGACAAACCCCCGTTTTTTGGTAGTTGGAAAGCTCTTTACTGGTTTGTAGTGGGCTTACTTATACTCCAGATCATATTGTTTTATTACTTTACACAACTGTTTGCATGAGTAGTTTTGACTGGGTGGTGCTTGTAATCACGCTGGGTGTCATCATTTTATATGGCATCTACAAAAGTCGAGGTAGCCGCACGATTGATGATTACTTATTGGCAAATAGGCAACTGCCGTGGTATCATGTTTGGCTGTCGGTAATGGCTACTCAGGCAAGTGCTATCACGTTTTTGTCGGCTCCGGGTTTGGCTTACAACAAGGGCATGGGCTTTGTACAGTTTTATTTTGGGTTGCCCTTAGCCATGATTGTGCTTTGTGCCACATTTATCCCGATGTTTCAACGCCTCAATGTGTTTACAGCCTATGAATTTTTAGAAAAACGTTTCGACCTCAAAACCCGTACACTCACCTCATTTCTCTTTTTGATTCAAAGGGGCATTTCTACCGGAATTTCTATTTATGCACCCTCGCTTATCTTGGCTACTATTTTGCAAATAGACATTGCCTACACTACCTTGTTTATGGGTGGCTTGGTTACGTTTTATACTGTTTATGGTGGCACAAAGGCGGTATCTTATACCCAAGTGCTTCAAATGGGGGTGATTTTTAGTGGTATGTTCATAGCTGGGGTAATGGTTGTAAAAATGATGCCTGAGTCGGTAGGTTTTACAGAAACGCTGCAAATCGCTGGCAAAATGAGCAAAACCCAAGTGCTTGATTTCAACTTCGATTGGCGTAATCAATACAATGTTTGGTCTGGTTTGATTGGCGGGTTCTTCTTGCAGTTGTCGTATTTTGGTACAGACCAATCGCAAGTAGGGCGTTATTTGACTGGTAAAAACACAAGTGAGAGTAAGTTGGGTTTGATTCTGAACGGCATTGTTAAAATTCCGATGCAATTCTTGATTCTGATGTTAGGAGCAATGGTTTTTGCGTTTTACCAATACCATCCTTCACCCATTTTCTTTAATACGTATGAGTTAGAAAAAGCTCGAAATGGCTCCGTTTCGGCTGAGTTTCATCAAGTTGAAAAAGAGTATCAAGCCATTTTTCAGCAGAAACAAGCGCAGGTCATCAATTTGTCAACAGCACTACACAACGACAACGCCGGTCAAATAGTAGCCTCTCAAAAAGTATTACAAGCCACTCAGCAACAAGCCGATAGCCTGCGTAAACAAGCCATTGGACTCATTAAAAAAAATGACCCCAAAGCTGATACTAACGATACCAACTACGTATTTCTTAACTTTGTTATGAGTTACCTGCCTCGGGGTTTAATTGGGCTGCTTATTGCCATTATTTTTCTGGCGGCCATGGGCTCATTAGCTTCTGCATTTAATTCGTTGGCTTCTTGCACTGTGGTAGATGTTTACAAACGTTTAATCAAAACAAACGGCTCCGATACCCATTACTTGGCTGCTTCACGCTGGGCCACAGTAGGGTGGGGGGTATTCTGCATTATTTGTGCGTTTTATGCCAATAAAGTTGGCAATCTCATTGAGGCTGTCAATATCTTAGGCTCATTATTTTATGGGGTCATTCTGGGGGTATTTTTGGTTGCTTTTTATGTGAAGTGGGTTAGTGGGTCGGCAGTGTTTTGGGCAGCCATAATTGCAGAATTGCTGGTAGTGCTGTGCTGGTGGTTTGACCTTACGGCATTTCTTTGGCTCAACGTAATTGGTTGCCTGCTGGTTGTGGGTATTTCGATAATACTAAATAGATTTAGCGCAACCAAAAGTAGGCTAACCGCAATTAGCTGACTTAAAAATCACAACACCATTGTTTGATTCTTGGCAATTTGGTCTTGTATTTGCTTCGTTTTGTAAATGGCAAACGGTGAGCCGTATCTAACTTTATAGCCATATAGTTGGAAGTCTGCTTCAAAACTCCTAAGTTGGGCATTCAAAAGGCACTCATAACCAAAACGTTATGCCTATGATTGTTCCAAAACCTACGGATAACCAAGAATCAACGTTCCCGTATCAGCGCCCTCGCCGCTTCGAAAAACCCGAACCTACCGAAAATGCCTTGCTTTCATTTGCCGAACGAAGCCGCCTTCAAGAGTGTGAACGCATCATCACCATTGGGCTTAGAGCGTTTGTAGAAGTTGGTAATGCACTACTTGAGATTCGGCGAAACCGATTATACAGAGGACGTTACCCAAAATTTGAAAGCTATTGTCGAGACAAATGGAATATCAAACGACAACGAGCTTAT
>JBGAVQ010000063.1:0-22995 GCA_044228045.1 Spirosomataceae bacterium | reverse complement strand
CGTTAGGAATCGAACCTAAATCTGAAGCTCCGGAAACTTCCATACTATCCGTTGTACTACGAGACCATTTTCGATGCAAAATTAAAAAAAATGCCGTTCAAACGATGAACGGCAATCTTTTTTTAGTAGCAGGGACAGGACTCGAACCTGTGACCTTTGGGTTATGCTTACCACTTCGGCTTTCGCCGCTCACTTAATTAAGTAATTCGTGGTCTGGACTGTCTCTTCACCCTCGACTTAACGTTAGGGTCTTCGCCATTCAGTCTCTACACCTTCTCCGAAACCAGTTCGGAGCTTGGCTCGGGATTACCATACGCTCAGGCTTCCCCGAATTTGACGAAAAATCATTCCGACGTTTCTGTCGGAACAGCCCCTCTGCAAGATTCTTTACAATTGTTAACGAGTAACTTCAACAATCAAATCTTACTAATCTTGAGCCCAACGAGCTGCCAACTGCTCCACCCTGCGGCGTAATTGGACTGCAAAGGTACGACTATTTCGATAAAAACAACTACCTTTGTAAAAAATATTCTGAAAACTGGAAAAAACACAAGGAATCAAGAATTAAATTGAATCACTTCTTCATTCGTTGACTCCTTGCGGTTCGCCGCAACGATTCCTTGCTTATCATCATTATTTGTATGGACAATAATCACAAAGCTGGATTTGTAAGCATTGTTGGCAAACCCAACGTAGGCAAATCTACGCTAATGAACATATTGGTTGGCGAAAAACTCTCAATCATTACATCAAAAGCCCAAACCACCCGCCACCGTATTATGGGCATTGTGAATGGCGAGTCGGAAGGCGCTGAATTCCAGTTGATTTATTCGGACACACCCGGAATTATTGTGCCCAAATACGAACTCCATCGCTCCATGATGAGTTTTGTAATGGGTTCGCTCGAAGACGCAGATGTCATTTTGTTTGTTACCGATATTTTTGAGGAGTACAACGAAGATGATGTACTCGAAAAACTTCAACGAATTCGTGAGGCGAATGTCTTGATTTTGATTAACAAAACAGACTTAGCAACAAACGAGCAAGTCAATGAAAAAATAATCTACTGGAAAGAAAAATTCCCTTTGGCAGAGGTAATTTTACCGATTTCGGCCCTCAAACAACAAGGAACTGACAAATTGCTGGAACTGATTGTGAAGAGTTTGCCCGTTCACCCGCCTTATTTTCCGAAAGACGAACTTACTGATAAGCCTGAGCGTTTTTTTGCTGCCGAGATTATTCGTGAAAAAATCTTCCTGAATTACAAAAAGGAAATTCCATATAGTAGCGAGGTAGTCGTTATTCAGTTCAAAGAGACCAATGATATTATTAAGATTAGTGCCGAAATTTATGTAGAGCGAGTAAGCCAACGGGCTATTTTGATTGGTCACAAAGGCGAATCACTCAAAAAGGTGGGTATTGCAGCTCGGGAGGAAATGGAGAATTTTTTTGCAAAAAAAGTATTTTTAGAAACCTTCGTAAAAGTAGAACCCGATTGGAGAAGCAAAGAGCGAAAACTCCGTGAATTTGGGTATAATTTGGATTAACCATAGGCATTGAGAAGAGTAGTAATGAAGAGAAAGCAACTCCTCTGTTGCACTATTTTCTCCTCATCACTCAGCCTTCAAAACATTACACTTACATGTCAAATATCGTAGCAATTATAGGAAGGCCCAATGTGGGCAAATCTACGCTTTTTAATCGCTTAGTTGAACAGCGAAAAGCCATTACTGACGACGTTTCGGGCGTAACCCGTGACCGCCATTATGGCTCTGCCGAATGGACAGACAAATTCTTTACAGTCATTGATACAGGTGGCTATGTGGTTGGTTCTGAGGATGTTTTTGAAGGTGCCATCCGTGAACAAGTAGAGGTAGCAATGGAAGAAGCCTCGGTTCTTTTGTTTGTGTTAGACTGTATTTCGGGCCTAACAGATTTAGACAAAGATTTTGCTAAAGTGGTACGCCGCTCCAAAAAACCTGTTTTCTTGGTTGCAAACAAGGCAGATACTACCGAAAAATCGTATATGGCAGCTGAGTTTTATGAGCTGGGAATGGGTGACCCACACCCCATTTCAGCAGAAAATGGCTCAGGTACTGGCGATTTGTTAGACGAAATTGTAAAGTACTTTCCCGAACCAGGCGAAGACGATAACGATTCCAGTATTCCACGTATCGCCATTTTAGGCCGCCCCAATGTGGGTAAATCCTCGTTCTTGAATGCCTTGGTTGGCAAACAACGAAGCATTGTAACCGACATTGCAGGTACTACTCGTGACTCAATCAATACACATTATAAGTTGTTTGGCAAAGATTTTATCTTGACTGATACGGCTGGAATCAGGCGCAAAGCCAAAGTAAAAGATGCCATTGAGTTTTATTCAACGCTGCGGTCTCTCAAAGCCCTCGACGAATGTGATGTCTGTATTGTGCTTGTAGATGCCTCGGTAGGTTTAGAGTCGCAAGACTTTAACATTATTGCTCATGCACACCGAGCCAAAAAGGGCATTGTGATTATGATTAATAAATGGGATTTGGTGCCTAACAAACAGTCAAATACCGCACGAGATATTGAAGATTCTATCCGTGAGCGCCTTGCCCCTATTGACTATATGCCTATCATTTTTGCGTCGGTGTTAGAGAAGCAGCGGATTTTTCAGGTGGTAGAAAAAGCTATTGAAGTTCACGAAAACCGTAGTCGCAAAATTGCAACCTCAGCACTCAACGATGCCATTTTGCCTGAAATTGCGGCTTATCCACCGCCAGCATTGAATGGTAAGCATGTCAAAATCAAATACTTAACACAGATTCCTACACCAAGCCCAACGTTTGTTTTGTTCTGCAATTATCCGCAGTACGTCAAAGAGGCTTATGAGCGTTATTTGGTCAAACGTTTCCGCAAGCATTTTAGCTTAGAAGGCACACCTGTTACTTTGTTTTTCAGGAAGAAATAAAAATAGGGGTGGCGTTATGCCACCCCTATTTTTATTTCTTCTCACTTCTTCGGTTAAATATTCCACCAATACGTCATCTTCAAAACTACGGCACGGCTTTTCACTTGAAAATTTTCGGGCAAATAGTTATCAGTATAAACAATATACAAATCAGACGCAGGGGCGTACCGCCACTGGAATCGAGTATTTAAGTTAATGTTTTTGGCTTGCTCGTTATATTGCAAAAATGTAGTAAGGTATATTTTGTTGGTAAACGTGATGTCTAACCGAGGGCTAACCAACCAAAACGAAGCATTCTTTAAACCTTTTCCACTCGGAAATTTGATGTCGTTGTATTCAGTGGCAAGCGCAATACTTCCATAAGGCTGAAAACGATACGCCACCTCCCCTGCCAAGCGTAGCCTTGTGCCATCTGCGTAATAACCTCCGTAACGAGACGAAAATCCATACGTAACCCAGCTTTGTGGTTTTGAAACGTAGTCTGTTCCCCAAGAAGTCCATTGGTGATTGCTGCCAGCTGTCAGTTTTATTCCTGTCAAGTTGGTAGGGTCAAAGGCATCTTGTAGTTTCACATAGTCTTTCCCTGTCCAAATAGTAAATGAAGAACGACTACGGAAAGTAATGTTGTAAGTAGCCGCCAGTAGGTTTTCAATGCTGTTGAAAGGCTTGTCAAAAATGGAGTATGACATAATACCAGGGCCATGAGACAGTATCGAACTACCCTTCGGGAAAAAATTTCGGGCAATTGAAGGCGCAATTCGGTAATAACCACGCCGAGGAATGTAGCCTACTTCGGCGTTGTAGTTTTTGCCTACGTATTCGTATTGTGCGCTTACGCTCCACTTGCGGTCGTTATAGCTCAAATTGCCCGCTACGATGTGGTCATCTTTACTAACTAAGGGACTAAACGACTTGAAATACATCAACTTACCTCGCCAGACATTGTTCTGAGAAGCCAAATTGTACTCTAACCCAGCATTACGATTATACTGCGAATAAATAGGTTTGCCTGCTTCGGGAGTGTAGCTAACAGACTGCTTGTTGATAAAAAAAGCTGTTATGTTAGACCTGGCAAAAAGTTGCCGCTGTAAAGAGAGTACGCCAAAGTTTTGTGCAGGAAGGCCTGTTTCGCCTACACTTCCTGTTTGCATATCCATTGCTCCAATGCGCCAGTTTCTATCAATTTTACCGCTAAATCGGGCTCCAAAATTGATAGGTACACCTAAGCCAATACGGCGAGAAAAAAACGGACGAAGCCGCTCTAAGCCTAAGTTGTTAAACAAATCAGCGTTTTCGAGAAAAAATTGTCGTCGCTCAGGAAAAAACAACTCAAAACGATCTAAATTGGTTTGTTGCCTATCCACCTCTACTTGCGAAAAATCAGGGTTTACAGTCAAGTCCAAATTGAGCGACGAAGTGACGGCAATCTTGGCATCAAGCCCAAAATCTTTACGAAAGGTAGAAGCCGTTCCATTCTGAAAATCTCGACTCAAACCACCCAGCAAGTATGGAATCACTGAAATGTTAGCCCCAGGAGCTGGTGGCACTTTATCCCACACCAGTATGCCCGTGTAAGCAAGAGAAGCCGTAGGAAACTGCCTCGGCACAGGTGCCCAAACCGACTTTTCGGTAGATTTGAGGTCGTTCCTACTAAAATTAACCCCCCAGCGAGTAATGCCTGCTTTGTAACGAAGGGTTTTGAATGGAATGGCCGCCTCAAATACCCATCTATCTGGATATTGTTTTACCTCCGAAAACCATCGGTTATCCCAGCTTAGATTCGCCGACCCGCCTTCATATTGCTGGCCATCCCACTGAGCACCAGCGGCATTCGCCCCAAAGGTAAATCCGTTGGTTTGATCATCAAAAGTATCTAAGAAGAAAATAAAATTGTCATTTTTTCCAAAATTCCAATCTCTCCGGAGCGATTCAACCACAATGCCATTCGCTTGATAATTAACCGCATATATATATAGAAAACGTTCATCGTAAGTCATTTTAACTTCTGTGCGAAGCATGGCAGCCGACGTGTCCATAGGCAACACCATGTAAAAGTCGGTAGCTAACTCAGCATTTTGCCAGGCTTTTTCGTCAATATCTCCATCAATCACAATGGGCGATGTTGCTTTATTGATATGATATTGATAGCGTTCGTTCTTCTTTTGGGCAAAGCCCGCCACAACAATCAAACTCAAAAACAGACTGAGTATAAGTTTTTTCACGAAAAAATAGGATTAAATGAATAAAACCCTCAAATGTAAGCGTATCTCTTCAAAACATATAGTGTGTTTAGATAAAGCGAAATAATTGCACGACAAACAGCCACAGATGTCACGCCGCTTGTTTCTTATCTGCCAATAGTTGATAACTCCCTGCACTCTTTTGTATAAAATGTGAATTTTTCCATCAAAAAGCCTTAATTTTCACCCAATTTTATGAAAACTATGCTCATCCGTTTTTTGATTCTGGCTCTGCTTCTAACTACATTAGGAACGCTCCACGCCTGCGGGCGACCTGATACGTTATCTAAACCAACATGGGAAGACTTAGGCTGCGACACCCTCCAACGGGCTGATTCCTTGACTATCTATGATTTGGTGATTCCGTTTCGGCTTGCCGATTCGCTTCGGACTCGCTTAACAAAAGCACCTAAAATTTATGTGCTGGTTTCAGACGAAAACGGTATTCAGTATTGGTCTGTACTCACTGGCACAATGGGTAGCAGCCCACAACTCATTGATATACAAACCACTAACCCACAGTTGTCAGGAAAATACCGGTCACTTTCGTGGCTTGACCAAACCTACTTGTGGTCGTTGGCAGATGCTCCCACCTATCTATATCATCGTTGGGAACCTTTATTGGCTGATTCTCGCAAAAAATTCATGACTCGGCGAGACTCTCTACTAAGCCTGTACGAAAAACAATATCCTAAATACGATCTCAAACTCAGCTCAGACCTCCGCACGGCATCGTCGCAAAGCGCATTTCTTAAAAAAGGGGCATCGTCGGTGCCATTGTCGCATCATCAGTTTGGGTTGGCGTCAGACGTTGCCATAGTGTATCGCAAGCAATATCAGCGTAACTACCAATTATACAAGCAATTAGGTGATCTAACTACCCAAGCAGGTTTACATTGGGGAGGCAATTTTGTTGGCTTTGTAGATCCACCACACGTGCAGTTATTTTACAACTCGGGCGAGATGGTAAAAACTTACCCACCTTTGCGGTTTGAGTTTGAGCCATATCGAGCGTATTATCTCAAACGGGTTCGTCAACGTATTGCCGAAGGCAAAGAAGCCTTGATTCTTGATACTCAGCAACTACTCACCGCACTCAATCAGCTTCGTAAACACCAACCTTGTCCCTGCGAAAAAGCAAGAAATACACCTGCTGACTCAAGCATTCAACAATTACTTCTATCTGCTAATTATCAAGCAGATACTGACATTTTGTTGCATGGCGATTTAACTGCGCAAACGATCACTTTTACGCATCCAACCAAGGTTTCGTTGCAGGTGAAGTTGGGGAAGTGGCGGTAAAAATCTAAGGTCAGACTGATTGATGTATTTGTTTGTGGGTGCGTAAATAATGTCCTATTCCTAAACCGATTATAGCACTTAAGAAAGAGTTCGTAAGGACAATTAGTGCTAAGTTTTTGTCAATGAATGATTGCGGATTGGCTATAATACCAAAAACGCACCAGAATATTGCAGGGAAAACAATAGCAAATAACTTGATAGGCAGTATATATCTTCTATTACCCTCTATTAGTAAACCAAAGCCAATATGGAAGAGATAACCACTTATCAAAAATGTATAATTCCCATTAAAATGAAGAACTGATGTAAAAAACGAAAAATTTATCGCTAACAGAAGTAGCCATCCTAACCAGCCAGATACCACCAACACAAACAAATTTGTTTTATGAAAAAATGCCATCAATTGGTTGGTGTTACTTTTAGAATTCTTTTGAATAATCAAATAAAAAACAACAAGAAGCATACAGATAAAAACCCCAATCAAATGCCATTTTGTAATAGTATTCAAATATAAAAAATAGAGCATATCTACTTTTGCAACCTTTATTTTGGATGTAGCCACTAACTTTATAATAAAAACAACCACTTCTATGAGTAGCAAATAAACCAAAATAGTGAATGGTCGGTTATTTAACAGGCTTGAAAATGAGTGACTTACTCTTACGTGGTTTTTCAAAAGACGCCTGATTGCGAAAAAGCCAGTAATCATCAAAAAAGCATCAAGGCATAATAATTTTATTATAAAATGGCTTTTGCTATTTAGAAGAAAAAACAAATTTGTGAATTGGGAAAACACATCTATTAAATCACTGATAATCAAGGTAATAATACTTGATACAATAACAAATAGAAGTCCTTTATAAGCATGGTGGTAGGGCTGAATTTTTTGAAATTCTTCCCCCAAAATCTTAATATTTCCAATCCTTTTTTGAGCAATCCAGTATGATTCCTCACTCGATAAGCCTTTTTTTATTAAGCAGTCAATCTCATCTAAAAGATGGGAGTGTAACTCTTTAATATCATCTTCGGGGAAGTTGCCTTGAAAACGCAAATCCATTTGCCATGATTCGATGGCTTTGCTCAAATTGAAGGGATTGGTCGGTTCCATAGTTTCATTAATAGTGTGTTAATTCGACTCCAGTTTTGTTTTTGAGTTTCTAAGGCTTGTTTCCCCTGATCTTTAAGTCTATAGTATTTTCGTTGGCGGTCGTTTTCCCCTATTCTCCATTCAGACTCTATTAACTTTTTTTCTTCAAGTTTTCTCAAAATAGGGTACAATGTTCCTTCTGGATATTCCAAATCGCCCTCAGATAATTCTTTTATTTGGTTAATAATCTCATATCCATAGCTCTCCTTTCTTTCTAAAATACTGAGAATCAATGGAATTGAAGACGCTGCTATAAGGTCTTTAGGTATTTCATTCATAAGCATCGAAGTTCTATGTATGCAAATATACATAGAACTTCGATGTATCAAATTTTTTCTCTATTTTTTTTGTAACTTTTCGCATAATTCGCCGTTTATTAAACTTTTTACATTTTTCGTAATCCAAGCAACGAAAATCAGCAAGAAAAGGTCATGAGAAAAATAACCGCACAAACCAAACTTCAACACCTCTATTGGCGAGCTGGCTTTGGAGCTACGCCCACTGAGCTTCAAACCCAAGCCAATAAGCCTCTGCGCAAAGTAGTGCGTGATTTACTCCACGAAGCTACTGATTATGAGCCTATTGCCATAGTAGCTAATGATTTAGCTTCAAAAAAAGAAGCCAAAAAGGAGCTGCAAGAGATGTTTATGAACGGCGAAATCAACAAACAACAAGTTGCCGAAAAACTCAAAGAAAATCGCCTCAAAATTGCTGAACTAAACAACGCTTGGTTAGACCGTATGGCAAGTGGCAAAGCGGCACTTCGTGAGAAAATGACCCTGTTTTGGCATGGGCATTTTGCCTGCCGCAACAAAGGGGCTTTGTTTACCCAAGTTCAGCACAATACCTTGCGCCAACACGCTTTGGGTAAGTTTGGCGATTTGCTGATGGCTGTATCAAAAGACCCTGCTATGTTGCAGTTTCTGAACAACCAACAGAATCGTAAAAACGCCCCTAACGAAAACTTCGCTCGTGAAGTAATGGAGCTTTTTACACTCGGTCGAGGCAATTACACCGAAGCCGACATCAAAAATGCTGCTCGTGCCTTTACGGGCTGGGGGTTCAATTTGCAGGGTGAGTATGTGTTTCGGCAAATGTTTCATGACTATGGCGAAAAAACAATTTTTGGGAAAACGGGTAATTTTACGGGCGAAGATGTCATTAAAATGCTCTTGGAAAAAGAGCAAACTGCTCGTTTTATTGTTACCAAAATTTATAAGCACTTCGTAAACGAAACACCTGATAACCAAATTGTTAACGACTTAGCCAAGCGTTTTTACAAGAAAGATTATGACATTGCTGATTTGATGGAAGAAATTTTCACGGCAGACTGGTTTTATGAACCAAAAAACGTGGGTTCGAGTATCAAGTCTCCCATTGAGCTTCTGGCGAGTATTCGGCATACTACAGGTGTAAATTTACCGAATAGAAGGACGGAGTTATTCATCCAAAAAGTGTTGGGACAGGTGGCTTTTTATCCGCCAAATGTAGCAGGTTGGGCTGGTGGCAAAAACTGGATTGACTCATCAAGTTTGTTGTTCAGGATGAAACTCCCCGATATTTTCTTTAAGTCGTCTGAAATTAAAATTGCTGCCAAAGACGACGGAGACCCTGATAATGAAGAACTTACACGAAAAGAGTCGAAACTATTGAAGGCTTCGATGGACTGGCAAACCTTTGGGCAAGCATTTGCAAAATATGAGGGTACAGACTTGCTCGACCAATTAGCCACGTTTTTGATTCAGGTGCCGCTGTCTGACGAGCAGAAAAAATTAGTAATGCGCCGAGCCGAAAATGCCAAAGAAGGTGATTTATTGAAAAACCTGACTGTTAGCCTCATGGCATTACCTGAGTATCAATTGTGCTGAAAACTCGCTGATGCAAATAAGCACGTTCTCTCATTCTATCAATTTCTCATTCATTCACTGATATGAACCGCAAAGATTTTTTACAGCGTTCGTTGTTTGCTACGGCAGGCACTATGCTCATACCCAATTTTTTGAAAGCCTACGAACAAAATCGCATGGGTGGCGTAGGCAAAATTTCTGATAAAATTCTGGTGGTGGTACAACTCTCTGGTGGCAACGACGGCCTCAATACCGTAGTGCCATACCGAAACGACTTGTACTATCAGGCTCGTCCACGTATTGGCATAACCAAAGAGAAAACCCTCAGAATCACCGATGAAATCGGCCTGAATCCTGCACTCGAAAAACTTCGCTCACTTTACGACGACGGGCTGGTTACCATTGTGAACAATGTGGGCTACCCCAATCCCGACCGTTCGCATTTTCGTTCAATGGATATTTGGCATACTGCCAGCGAGTCGAGCGAATACCTCAACAGTGGCTGGATAGGGCGATATTTGGATGCCCAATGTGCCGGTGCAGCGTGTACGCCCTATGATGCACTCGAAGTGGACGATACCCTCAGTTTGGCACTCAAAGGCAACAAAGTAAAAGGTATTTCGCTGCTCAACCCCCAAAAACTCTACCAAGAAACCCAAGGTAAGTTTATGGAGAATTTGACCAAAACCAACCACGATGCCTCTGACAACGTGCATTATTTGTACAAAACACTGTCTGAAACCGTTTCGTCGGCGGCCTATATCTATGACAAGGCCAAGGTTCAGCGTTCGGCAGCAGCCTATCCAGCTAACGAATTGGGTCAACGACTCAAAACCGTAGCAGAGCTAATTACCTCTGGGGTTTCTACCAATGTGTATTACGTGTCGCTGTCGGGTTTTGATACCCACGTAAACCAAGTACCTCAGCAAGAACGCCTCTTGAAACAATACGCCGAAGCCATGCACGCCTTTGTAACTGACCTAAAAGCCAATGGCAAAATGAACGAAGTAATGGTGATGACATTCAGCGAGTTTGTGCGACGGGTCAAGCAAAATGCCTCGGGTGGTACCGACCACGGCACGGCCAACAATGTGTTTTTGATTGGGGGTGGTGTCAAAAACTCAAGCGTATTCAATCAAGCTCCTAATTTGACCGATCTCGACGACGGTGACCTTAAATATAGCGTGGATTTCCGGAATCTTTATGCTACCTTGCTTAACAAATGGCTCGGTGCCGACGATGTGGCCATACTCGGTCGGAAGTTTGAGATGATGCCGTTTGTATGATAAAAGCCTATGCTCCAAAAAACCAGAGGGATTGTGATTGGGTTTATTCCGTATCGAGAGACTTCGGTGATAGTGAAGGTCTTTACGGAGCAGTTTGGCTTGCAGTCGTATATCGAAAACGGCGTGCGTACCAGCAAAGGAAGGGGTAAAATTGCACTGTTTCAGCCGCTTACTTTGCTCGATATGGTGGTTTATCACAAAGAGCAAGGGGGTATTCAGCGCATGGCAGAAGTTAAGTGCCACACACCTTATCTGACCATTCCTTTTGACTTTGCCAAATCAAGCATTGCCCTGTTTCTGACCGAGGTGTTGTCTAAGGCACTTAAAGAAGAAACAGGCAATGCCTCACTGTTTGAGTTTTTGTTTCAATCATTACACTGGTTTGATCAAACAGAGAAGCACTTTGAGAGTTTCCACTTGATTTTTTTATTCAAATTGAGTTTCTTTTTGGGATTTTCGCCTCATGCTGCCGATGAAATAATTGGACAGCTTCAAGAGCATAATTTATTGATTGACAGTTCTTTTAAGAATGCCATTGATGATTTTATAGATGCAGAATACCCCTTCCCACCCCGTACTGACCGTTTTTCTCGAGGTCAGGTTTTAGATGCTATCTTGAAGTTTTATCAACTACACGTAGCCGACTTTGGTGAAGTAAAATCACTTGCTGTTTTACAAGAAATGATGCGATAGTTGTGGTCTGTCCTGGGACACTAAGCCCGAAGGTCTCACCCGTATTCTCATTTCACAACTACCCCATTCTTGATAGTATAAACCACCTGCTCCTCTTTTTTGAGTGTAAAATCAGCCTTCATACCCATTTTTAGACCTTCGGCTGCTTCCAAGATCAACCCTGTGGCATCTATTTCGTCTGTACCAAAAAAGGTGGACAGGTCTCCGAGATCTTCTACTACACCTCTGATAAACCACTTAGCTGGTAGATTTGTGGGCATCTCGTTTCGGTTGATGCCTACATCTACTTTTACAGGCTCTCCATTCCTAATAATCGTAGTGTTCCGAATAATCAAGTCAAAAATTGCTCGGCCATTTTCAGGAATTTGTTCGTACTTTTTAATGTCTTCTTGAGCATAAATCCCCGATGCAATAGCCTGTAAACCAGCAAGCATGGCCACATAATTAAGCTGGCGAATGTACATTTTTTCAGGGTCGTTTTTATAAACACCCGACTCAATAAGCACCAGCGAAGTACCCCATTTTTGTATATTATCACCAAAAGCACGAGGCTCGTGTTCGTCAGAATAGCGAGCTACTTGATTGGGGATAAACTGCTGCAAGTGTTGGTTCATGCTTACAATCAACTGCATTGAGCGGCGGCGAACGTCGTTCATACTACGGGCATGGTCATACGCCGTTGCCAAAAATGAAATAGTTGCCAAATTACCCGTTTGCCCTGCCGAATAGCGAGGCGATTGGTCGTGTAGATTAAAGCCAAATTCTGGTTTTAATGTTTGCTGGAGTTGTTTTAAGAGCCTGCCTTCAGGCGTTTGCAGGCGCAAGGCATCTCGGTTCATGTCAATGTCTAAAGCAGTGCGCCGTTTATACACTTCGGCACCATCGGGATTCAACATGGGCACAAAATAGAGCGTTGTGTTCTCTAAAATCTGTTTGCGAAGGCCATCAAATTCATCACCTGATTTCACAAAAAAGTTAAACATATCAAACAAAGCCATTGTAGCCGTAGGTTCGTCTCCGTGCATTTGCGACCAAAACAACACCTTTGTTTTGCCTTTTCCAGCCTTAATCATCGAGATACTTCGTCCTTCTAAAGACTGCCCTACTACGCTTACTTCATACAAAGCATTATTCTTTGATTTTTCAATAAGCGGCTGAATATCAACGTGTTTAAAACGACGCTCTTTGAGCGAAGGCTCTTTGTATTGCTCGTGTGTATCATGTAAACGGCGAGCCAAATCTTGTGCATTTGCAACAGAAACTATCATGGATAATAAAAAAAGAAGTTTTTTCATAGGATAAAGTTGAAAATGTGGCAGGCAAGCTACTTTTTATTCCCATAAATCTCCAACAACTTCGCTACGATGCGTTCGGCGGTGTGGCCATCCCAAAGAGGTGGAATATTACCGTTTTTCCAAATTCCACTAAAGAGTTTTTCCAAATTAGGTTTAATAGCTTGCGGGTCAGTGCCAATCAGTTCGTTAGTACCCATGCTTACTGTTTCGTAGCGTTCGGTATTGTCTCTAAGGGTAATGCATGGAATACCCAGCACAGTTGTTTCTTCCTGTACTCCGCCCGAATCGGTGACAACAGCCATACTGTTTTTAACCAACCAAATAAACTCGTGGTAGCCAAGTGGTTCGGTCAAAACCAACTTCTCGGGTTTTGATAACACCAAGTCATTCAAGGCTTTACGGGTACGTGGATGTACCGGAAAAACCAACGCATGATCTCCTGAATTTTCGATAAGTTCTTCTAACAAAGCCTTCAATTTATGTGGCTCGTCCACATTAGCTGGGCGGTGAAGTGTGAGCACTATGTATTGTTTTTCAACTAAGGCTTCTTCATCAAAAAATGCTGGTTTGCAGAGTTTCGGAATGTTTTTGAGTAACGTATCAATCATGGTATTGCCCACAAAATGAATACGATGCTCGCCAATGCCTTCTTTGCGCAGGTTTTCGTTGGCAAACTCAGACGTAGTAAAAAACTGATCAGTAATGGCATCCGTTACCATACGGTTGATTTCTTCGGGCATGGTCAGGTCACGTGAGCGAATACCAGCCTCTACGTGTACAACCTGCACGTTGAGTTTTTTGGCAACGATGGAACACGCCAAGGTAGAGTTTACATCACCTACAACCAACACCACTTCACACGGGTTTTTGAGTAAATCTTCCTCAAACCGCACCATGATGTTGCCTGTTTGCTGCGCTTGCGTACCTGAGCCACTTTCGAGGTTTACGTGAGGAGTCGGAATCCCCAATTGCTCAAAAAATGTTCCACTCAATTTGCTGTCGTAATGTTGACCAGTATGAATGAGCCGATAATTGATATTTGCCCCAGCTTGCTGTGCTTGCTCAATTGCTTCGATAATCGGAGCAATTTTCATAAAATTGGGCCTTGCGCCTGCAATGATGTCAATAGTCATGTGTAATCAATCAATTTTGCTACAAAGCTACTAACTTTGGCAAAAAGAGACTTGTAGAAAATGGATTTTGGTAAATTACATCCAGAAGAACTCGCAGGGGTAGATTTTACGCTCCCCTCTGACAACCGTTTTACGACGGAAACGTTGAAGAATTCTCAAAAACCTTCGACACCACAAGTTTTTGTAGGTTGCCCGGTTTGGGCTGATAAATCGTGGGTTGGCAAAATTTACCCTACCTCGGCCAAAGAAAAAGACCACTTAGCACTTTACACTCGGCAGTTCAATACCATTGAGTTGAACGTAACGCATTATCAAATCCCGACTGAAGAAACGATTGAACGTTGGAAAACGGCCTCGGCAGATGGGTTTCGGTTTTGTCCAAAGTTTCCGCAAGTGATTAGCCACGACAAACTTCTTCAAAACACCGAAGACCTAACGCATCAGTTTTGTGAAGCCATTACTGGCTTAGACGATCATTTGGGAATGTCTTTTTTGCAATTGGCTCCTTATTTTACACCCAGACAAATTGCTATTTTAGAAAAATACCTACAAATCGTGAGCGTACCTATGGCGGTTGAGTTTCGCCATGCCGACTGGTTTTCTAACAAAGCAGTATGGGAGCGTACATCCCAACTGCTTCAACACTACGGAGTTAGCACTGTAATTACAGACGTAGCGGGGCGGCGAGATGTGCTACATCAGACCTTGCCTACACCCATAGCCACCATCCGATTTGTGGGTAATGAGCTACACCCAAGCGACTATGCTCGTGCAGATGCTTGGGTGCAACGCCTCAAAAGTTGGTTTGAGCAGGGGCTTCAAACACTGTATTTGTTTATTCACTGCGGCAGCAACCACTACGCCCCAGAGTTGGCACTCTATTGGATTCGGGAATTGAACAAACATTGTGGGATGAATATTAAAGAACCGAATTTTTTGCCCACAGTGGTTCAAGGAAGTTTGTTTTAGTTGTCTTGCATTTTACTTCGACAACTCCGTTGCCCGTTTCTGTGCGGCTTCTATGCCGGCAATCAGGTTTTCGGCCAAGTTGCCTTCTTCAAAGCGTTTGAGGGCGGCCTCGGTAGTGCCTCCTTTAGAGGCAACTGCTTTGATGAGTTCATCTAAGTTTTTATCGGCATTGTTAATGAGGTGAAATGACCCCAACATGGTTTGTTTGACTAATAAAGATGCCATCCCTTCCTCAAAACCCATCCGTTTACCAGCCTCAACCATTGCTTTGATGAGGTAAAAAAAGTAAGCTGGACCACTCCCACTCAAGGCAGTTACGGCGTCAATCAATGACTCATCTTCTAAAAACACCGACCTGCCTGTGGCGTTGATAAGATTCTCAATTTTACGAAGTTGCTGAATATCAACCTCTTTGGCGGCAGCGTATGCCGTCATGCCCATGCCCAGCATGGCGGGTGTATTGGGCATAGCCCGCACTACCAACGAATGGTTGAGTGTTTGTTGGATTTTTGCAATGGGTGTACCAGCCATAATAGACAAAATAACCTGATTGTACTGAATCACTTCT
Organism: Spirosomataceae bacterium; assembly: GCA_044228045.1. GTDB lineage: Bacteria > Bacteroidota > Bacteroidia > Cytophagales > Spirosomataceae > JAXLVB01. The sequence continues at coordinate 7,562 of JBGAVQ010000063.1, read as the reverse complement.
TTCAAGGATTCAGCAACCGAAAGGTAGTCTTGGGGCTTAACTGACAAAATAATGAGGTCGTATTCTCCCACGTGCGGGCTTATGGTCTCGACCACTACACCTGATTTTTCGGCACGTAGTGCTTCACCTCTTTCGGCACTTTTTTCAATAAGCAACAAATTTTCTTTTTTTACTAAATCATATTGCAAAAACGACTTGGCAAAGGCCATACCCATGTTTCCGCAACCTACAATGGCAATTTTCATTTCGAGAGTTGTATGTCAAAAGTTATACACTTTTGGTTAATGAATTAAACGGGTTACAAATAAACATAAAAAAAGTGGTTGGTAAGACACCAACCACTTTTGAATACTTAGATTCAAGCATCTACACTTGCATTCTGTATGTTGTCTATTTTAATACCTCTGTTAGTTTCTGCTCTAAGGCATCGCCACGAAGGTTTTTAGCAATAATTTTTCCTTCTTTGTCAATCAAAAATGTAGCTGGAATAGCCGTAACAGAATAAAGCGCCGCTCCTTGCGACTGCCAGCCTTTCAAGTCTGAAACGTGCATCCAACCAAGTCCATCTTGTGCAATAGCACCTGTCCATTTCTGTTTGTTGTCGTCCAATGACACGCCAAAAATCTCAAAGTTTTTGTTTTTGAACTTGTTGTACATCCGCACTACATTGGGGTTTTCTTTGCGGCATGGGCCACACCAGCTCGCCCAAAAGTCAATTAACACGTATTTGCCACGCAATGAAGACAGTTTTATTGTTTTGCCATCGGGGGTATTCAACGAAATATCTGGCGCAGCTGCTCCTGCCGATACAACTTGTAGCTTGCGAACGCTCTGCACAAAAGCCTCGAATTGGCTATTGCCTGCACGTTCTTTCTCAAATTTAGAAGCCAGTTCTACCAAAAATGGCATTTCTTCTTCTGGGTCTTGCCCCACAATCAGGTTAATGCCATACAAAGCCACTAACGACGACCCCATTGCTGGATACATTGCTTTTAACTCCGAAACCATCTGTTTGCGAGCCATTTCGTAATCTTGCTGAATTTTATTCTGCTTGGCTTGGTCGTTTTTCTGAGCTGCTGCCTGAAACTCCTGTGTCATGGCTTGGGCTTTGGCCTGAAATCCTTCATTCAAAGTATTGACCTTCTGGAAATACTCCATATTTTTAGAGCCTGTTACTTCTGATTTTCCTTTTTTAGATGGCTCATCAAACCCATCAGCTGTGAGTGTAAGGTTATCGCCGCCCTCTAAGATTACCAATACACGTTGTTTATTGAACAGATTCACCAAATAGAAGCCGCCTTCTCCTACTTTTCCTTTAAACGAAAACGTATTGACTCCGTTAGCCAAACGCACAGAGTCCACATTTTTGGTTTGCCCGCCATTGATGGCTTTTTGCAAATAAATCCAGTCGGCTTGCGGCTGGTTTACTTTCCCAGTAATTACAAAGCTATCTGCCGAAGGCGTTTGTGATTGGCACGAAAAACCCCATGCAGCAAGGGTTGAAATAAGAATGAGTTGTTTCATTGTCTGTTTGGTAAATTATTCCTGATTATCTAAGCTTCTTCCAATGCTTTTATAACTAACTGGTTGGTGAGTTTGGGGTCAGCAGTACCTTTTGATTTTTTCATTACTTCGCCTACAAACATACCCAATAGTCCTTTTTTACCCCGTTTGTACTCAGCTACTTTGGGCAAATTAGATGCCAATACTTCTGAAATTAACGTTTGAAGTAAATCTGTATTGCTTTGCTGAATCAAGTTATTTGCCTCAGCTAATTGTTCGGGTGAATGGTGAGGATTAGCTATCATCAAAGGAAACAACTTCTGGCTCGCCATTGAGTTGCTTACTTTGTTTTGTTCAATTAACGCCAACAAGGCCGCTAAACGTTCTGGCGAAATCACAAATTCGTCCAAATTGAGGTTTTTCTCGTTCAAATACGACTGTATCGTATTGGTAAGCCAGTTGGCAGCTGTTTTGTAATGAGTGGTATGCTGACAAACTTGCTCAAAATACCTCGATATTTCTTTGGTTTCGGTTAGCAGGGTGGCATCGTAAGCACTTAGACCATATACTTGCTGAAATTTTTGATATAATTCTCGTGGCAATGCTGGCATTTGTGCCTTAATCTCGGCCAGCCGCTCATCCGAAATCACCACAGGGGCCAAGTCGGGATCTGGAAAATACCGATAATCATTCATTGTTTCCTTCACTCGCATCCCGTAAGTTTCTCCCGTAGCTGGGTCAAACATTCGGGTTTCTTGCAAGACCGTTCCGCCACTTTCAATGAGTTCGATCTGGCGCTCAATCTCAAACTCAATCGCTCGTTGAATAAACCGCATTGAGTTCATGTTCTTGACTTCTACTTTGGTACCCAATTTTGTTGTTCCCACCAAGCGAACCGAGCTGTTGACATCGCAACGCAATGAGCCTTCTTCCATGTTGCCATCGCAGATGTCTAAATACCGAACCAATTTACGGATTTCGCTCAAAAACGTGGCTGCTTCTTCTGCCGATTTTAAGCACGGCTCGGTTACCATTTCAATGAGTGGCGTTCCGGCTCGGTTATAGTCTAAGAAAGTATCAGTTGCGCTGTCTTCATGGACTGACTTACCTGCATCTTCTTCAAGATGCAAATGGTCAAACATGATGGTTCGCTCTGTACCATCTTGTAGTTGAATAATAAGTGAACCTCCTTTGCAAATTGGTGCTTTATCTTGCGAAATCTGATAGCCTTTGGGAAGGTCTGGATAAAAATAGTTTTTGCGGTCAAAATACGTGTAACGATTAATTTCGCTCCCACAAGCCAATCCCATCTTAATGGCATACTCAATGGCTTTTTTGTTCAACTTGGGCAGTGTACCTGGGTGGCCAAGCGTAATTGAACTTACGTGTGTGTTGGGTTCACCCCCAAACGCAACAGCGTCGGCAGCAAAAATCTTACTGGCGGTGGAGAGTTGGGCGTGTACTTCAAGCCCTATCACTACCTCATACTTGGATTTAACTTCTTCGGAAAGCACTTTGTAATGGTTGGTTTTCAGGACAAAGATAGCGAAGTTTGAGCAGAGAGGAAATCTATTAGCCTGCTTGATTGAAGTTTCATCTATTTTTCTCAACTTCGGGCAAACATTCTGTCTATGATAAATCGGTATTTAGTTGTTTGCTTAGGCATGCTTTGGATAGCAAAGGGGGCTTTGGCTCAAACCATTCTTGGCCAAAGTAGTTATCTTCTTAAACCTACTCGCCTATTCGATGGTGAAATCTTCCACGAAGGTTGGCAAGTGTTGGTTCGAGGCAACAAAATTGAAGCAATTGGAGCTAATCTACCCATTCCTAAGGATGCACAAATCATTGATTTACAGGGAAAAACTCTTTTACCTGGTTTAATAGAAGGACATTCTCACTTATTGCTCCACCCCTACAACGAAACTTCTTGGGACGACCAAGTACTCAAAGAATCCAACGCCGAACGCATTGCTCGTGCTGTTGTTCATGCCAAAAAAAACCTACTGGCAGGCTTTACTACCATTCGAGATTTAGGTACAGAAGGATCTGCTTATGATGATGTTGGACTCAAACAAACCATAGAAAAAGGTATTATCCCCGGCCCTCGCCTTATTACTGCCGGACGAGCTTTAGTTGCCACAGGTAGTTATGGCCCCAAAGTAACCTCTCCCGAAATAGATGTGCCACAAGGTGCAGAAGAGTCCGACGGACACGACGCACTGATCAAGTCGGTTCGTACACAAATAGGCAAAGGCATTGATGTAGTAAAAATCTACGCTGATTATCGTTGGGGTTTGTTCAAAGATGCCCAACCTACATTTTTACAAGAAGAAATTGAGCTAATTGTCAGAATTGCTGCCAGTAGTGGCCGGCAAGTAGTGGCTCATGCTTCTACTACCGAAGGAATGCGGCGGGCTATTTTGGGGGGATGTACTACTATTGAGCACGGCGACGGTGGCACAGATGAAATTTTTCGATTGATGAAAGAGCGTGGTGTAGCCCTATGCCCAACTATTGCAGCAGGCGATGCTGTAAGTCAGTATAGAGGCTGGAAAAAAGGCATAGAGCCCGATCCAGAGCGTATTCAGCAAAAAAGAAAGAGTTTCAAAGCAGCCTTAACCGCTGGCGTAACCATCTGCATGGGCGGCGATGTGGGCGTATTTACACACGGCGATAATGCTCGTGAAATGGAAATGATGGTTCAATATGGCATGAAACCCATAGATGTACTAAAAGCTGCCACATCGGTCAATGCCGATGTGTTTCGAGTTGCCGATCGCATTGGGAGACTAAAAACTGGCCTCTTGGCAGACCTAATCGCCGTTGAAGGAAATCCCGAACAAGCCATTTCGGATGTTCGGAAAGTAGTATTGGTCATGAAAAATGGAGTAATCTATAAAAACGAAAAACTATGAAAAATGTATGCCACCTAAGTAGTCTATACCTTCGCAGACCACGCCTTAACTTAATCCACATTCTTACAACAATAGTTGTCTTTATATCTCTTAACGCACAAGCTCAATTTACTAAATCTATTTATTTAAAACCCATCGAAATCAGCCCCGGCCCTCGGTATTTTTATGGTGGCAAACCCCTCAAAAATGGTTTTGCAGCACTCGAAATCCCTCTCAACGAAATGAATGACGCAGAAATTAGGAAACACATACTCTCTTATAGAACTACCCAAACACTTGGTAGAATTATCACCACAGTCCCTACTATCTATTTCCTTACAATTGGGAGACAAAATTATTCCAATCAGACATTTACCACCTATTTTCTTACATCTATTGGTGTTTCTATTGGCGCCAATGTTATCGCTAATTCCTTCGCTCAAAAAGCAGTCAAACGATATAACTTTCTAATTGCCAATACCCAAGTTGGCCTCAACTTAAAGCCACTACCTCATCAACAAACTCAACTTTATCAGTTTACATTACAAAAAAAATTCTAACAACCAACACTTTCAACACCCTAATAATCAACAAATTACACATATATATTCACTTGTTATATCATTCACTTGTTATATCACTGACTTCATTTATTGCATTTTTCAAAGAAAACTTCCATATTTGCACCCACATAGCTAATTCGTCATAGTGAACTGCAAGAAAACGAAATAAAACACTCGGAGTAAGATGGGCACTCAGACCCCACCTTGCCAGAGTTGTTTTGTCAGTTTAGCAGCCTCACGGTGACGTTTTTTTTATGTCCATACTTATCATTTTCAACCAATAACTGTTTACAAAGTACCATGAAAGTAGCCGTCGTAGGTGCCACTGGCTTAGTTGGTGGCGAAATGCTCAAAGTGCTCGCCGAGCGCAACTTCCCCGTAACTGAAATCATTCCTGTTGCTTCTGAAAAATCAGTAGGCAAAAAAGTGTCTTATAAAGGCACTGAATATACTGTTGTGAGCTTCGAGGATGCCATCAAACTAAAACCTGATGTGGCTATTTTTTCGGCTGGTGGTAGCACTTCGCTCAAATTAGCCCCTCTTTTTGCCGAAGCTGGTATTACTGTTATTGATAATTCGTCAGCTTGGCGCATGGATCCCACCAAGAAATTAGTAGTCCCCGAAGTAAACGCCAACACGCTTACCAAAGAAGATAAAATTATAGCAAACCCTAACTGCTCTACTATTCAGATGGTTGTAGTATTGCAGCCGCTTCATGTCAAGTACAAAATCAAGCGAGTAGTGGTTTCAACCTATCAGTCTGTAACAGGTACAGGCAAAGCCGCCGTTGATCAACTTTTTGACGAGCGAGCAGGCAAAGAAGACTACGCCAAGGTGTATCCTCACCGTATTGACCTTAACGTATTACCTCACATTGATGTATTCTTAGACAACGGTTACACCAAAGAAGAAATGAAAATGGTGAACGAAACTAAGAAAATTATGGGGGATGATAACATCAATGTAACAGCCACAACTGTACGTATCCCAACCATTGGCGGCCACTCAGAAGCAGTAAATATTGAGTTTGAAAATGATTTTGATCTTCAAGAAGTAAAAAATGTACTAAGCCAAGCCGAAGGAGTAATTGTTCAAGACGACCCAAAAAACTTTGTTTATCCGATGCCACTCCATGCACATGGCAAAGACGAAGTGTTTGTTGGTCGCATTCGCCGAGACGAATCACAACCTAATACACTCAATCTTTGGATTGTAGCTGACAATCTTCGGAAAGGAGCAGCCACTAATGCCGTTCAAATAGCAGAATATTTATTAGAAAACAGCCTTTTGTAATTAACCCCTTAATGGCAACCCGTGTGGTTGAAAAAACAGCAAAAATACTCAAACAAAAACGCCAATAGGTCTTGAACTTATTGGCGTTTTTGTTTTTCTCAAAGAGTTATCTACATTTGTTTCCACGAAAATACTTCTCCATGGTTGCTATATCTGGCTCAGGATTCTTCCTACTTGCTTTCTTCTTTCAGTCGTACATCTCCTGTTAATAGTCTATGCTATTTTCTTGGGTATTTCATTTTTTCATCAATAAACAACAAAACCGTGCAAAAAATCTTAGTCATTGGCATGGGCAAAGTTGGTTCCTTAGTAGGAATCTTGCTCAACAAACGTTTCAAGGTAACAGGCATAGACAAAAACAAGCCTGCTGTCCAAGTCCCTTTTCCTGTTATTCAAGGTGATGTAGCTAACGAGCAACTCCTCGAAACTCATCTTACTGGCTTCGATGCCGTGGTCTCTTGTATGCCATACAACCTTAACCTTCCAATTGCTCGAATTGCCCATCAAAAAAGCATCCACTACTTCGACCTAACCGAAGACGTACCCACCACCAATGCCATTCGAGAAATGGCTCGTGATAGTCGTTCTGTTTTAGCACCTCAATGTGGTTTAGCACCAGGCTTTATCGGAATTGTTGGTGCCGATTTGGCCCAGCGTTTCACCCGACTTCGAGACATTGAACTCCGAGTAGGTGCACTCCCCCAACACCCTAACGGCCTATTGGGTTATTCCTTCACTTGGTCACCAGCAGGAGTTATCAACGAGTACATCAACGACTGCGAAGTTATCCACAATGGTGTCCATAAATTTGTGCCTGCCCTTGAAGGCACAGAACAAATAAATATTGAAGGTCTTGAATTTGAGGCATTTAGCACATCTGGTGGCTTAGGAACCATGTGTGAAACCTATGAAGGAAAAGTAGATACACTCAACTACAAAACCATTCGTTATCCAGGTCATGGCAAACTCATGCGTTTTTTGTTGTATGAATTAATCCTTAAAGATAAACGAGAATTAATAGAACAAATATTAACAGAAGCCAAGCCACCAGTTCAAGAAGATGTAGTGTATGTATATGCCGTAGTAGAAGGATGGAAAAACAGCCATCTCGAAAGAGAAGAGTTTTATCAAGCCTATTATCCCAAGAAAATAGACGGCCAACATTGGAGAGCCATCTCATGGACAACAGCTGCTTCCATAGTTGCCATCGTCGAAATGGTGGCTGATAAGCAACTACCCCAGCAAGGCTTCATCAAACAAGAAGAAATTTCATTTGAAACATTCTTAAAAACTTCAACTGGAAAATTTT
>JBGAVQ010000062.1:0-22994 GCA_044228045.1 Spirosomataceae bacterium | reverse complement strand
CCGTGTGATTAGAAATTGCTGAAAATGAATAAATCCTATACAATAGCTAGCATATCTCATTGTAAAGATTCACCGCCTGAACATGATCAAAGGTGCTTAGGGTCATGTTAAAGATTGCATATTCAAGACCTTCACATAATAATTGCAATATTAAATCATACCCCCCCTTTACGTCTTCCATTTGTTCTACGCTAATTTTTTTCATCGTCTTAGAAATTTAATAAGTACGCCTACTCTTTTACAGGCTTTTGGGCATCCGCCTTGTCGTTCGAACAACAAGACAAAGGTCACGAATAGTTTTTGTGGTGTCAATCCTCCTTTGGGCGTAATTTGGGAGTAGAAAAGGAGTATTTTGGGAGTAGTCCATCCCCTGCCTTAGCACAAACCCAGTCCCCACCCTTCGCTTGCCCTTCATACCTCACGCACAAAGGGGGACATTGTTACCCGTTTCTAAGTGTACTGAACCACAGCAGTAGTTTTCTTATCTGAACACTAGTATGAATCCCTAATTTTTTGTAGGTATTCTTTCGGCGGTATTTTACGGTTTTTTCGGCAATGCCCAATCGAGCGGCAATTTCTTTATTGGTCAGGTCTTGGATAAGTCGTTTTACAAGACTTTGATAGTCAATTGATTAAGGAGGTTTTACTTACAGAGCTGTTTCTGTAAACTCAGAATACAATTAAACAGAACAGGGCTGCACAAAAAACAAAAGGAAGATTATAACTAAAAGATTATTAAAAATGCTTGATTATTACAACACAGTTATAACAACCAAGCATTTCAAAGTCATTCTATCACGATTTCATTTGCCTTCTATTGCAACTAATTTTTTTGCATATTCTGCCTGCATTTTTTCTGCTTTTTCCTTCATAGCGGTTATTTTATTGTAAAGTTTCTGCTCCATGGGATTCAGTTGTTTTGTATCTTCTGTTCTTACCTCTTTAGGAATCAATAGTTGATTTCTTTTAACCAAATCATCATAAGAATGTACTACATGCTGCCCAATTTCATTGAGTTTACTATTTTTCCATTTGCTTCTTAATTTACTTAAACAATTGTAGATGAGCGGAGTGTTAGCTGAACCAGACTTAGATAACTCTTCGGTATAAAAAGCTACAGCATTGATGGCCTCTTGCGAATCAATATCCAAAAGCCCTTTCTTGATTAGAATATTTTGAGCTAACACCTGACGAAGACAATTAAAATACGAATGAGCTTCATATTGCTTTAATAGAAGCCGATATTCCTTATCTATTGTTTTCCAATCTTTTAGACTCAACGCAACAATATCATCAGCACCAAGCTCGTGATAAAAATCTTCTATCTTGCGTAATTCAGTTGCAGGGTCAAACTTTTCTGGCATTGCTACCAGATATGGTAACTCAGCAGTAGAAGTAGTTAATAAAAATTGATTCTCATACTTGGTCTCAACAATGCCTGTATCTTTGATACAACCACATATAAAAACTACTATTAGTAGTATCAGAGCAGCAATATTTTTTTTCATGATTTTAGATTTTAGTATTCGTGATTAAAACAACTTGATGCAGCTTGTGTGGTGGCGCAGTCATCAGCATCTCCCCAAAAAGACCCAGATTGACCACCCTGTGAATAAGTTATTCTACAACCTACTGTTGCCCCTCCACAACTACTCCCAGATGTGTAAATAGTTGAGACCAAAAAGATACTCCCGATTGAACCTACACAAGAACAAACAGCACTGAAGCCCTGTAATGCTTGCATGGTTAACATAAGCACTAACAGCATAATTGTTTTTACAAATCGTTTCATATATTTGAATTTATTGGTTATTGATACTCAAGAAAATTTCGTAATTGCAACGAAGAAACATCCACTTTAGAATGAGTTTAAATGAATGTGAATAGAGTGCCTACTCTTTTACTGGCTTTTGGGCATCCGCCTTGTAGTTCGAACAACAAGACAAAGGTCAAGAATAGTTTTTGTGGTGTCAATACTCCTTTGGGAGTAATTTGGGAGTAGAAAAGGAGTATTTTGGTAGTAGTTCATCCCCGCCTTAGCACAAACCCAGTGTCTCCCCCCCTTCGCTTGCCCTTCATACCTCACGCACAAAGGGGGACATTGTTACCCGTTTTTGAGCGTATTGAACCACCGCAATAGTTTTCTTATCTGCACACGGGTATGAATTCCTAATTTTTTGTAGGTATTCTTTCGGTGGCATTTTACGGTTTTTTCGGCAATGCCCAATTGAGCGGCAATTTCCTTATTGGTCAGGTCTTCAGCGGCAAGGCGTAGTATCTTGCGTTCTTGGGTTGTTAGGGCATCTAAGTCTGTTTCGTTTAGCTCCTCTGCTAAACGATTATTTTCTGGGGGGGGGTAATCCATTGATTTTCAAGATGTTGTGGTTGGGTAGTGGGGATGAATAGAAAAACACAAAGAATTGCGCCAAAAATAAGGAATCGTTTTTAATACCTATAGCGTAAAAACACCTGATTTGATAGGGTAAAAATACCTGATTTTGTGGTCTTCTATACTTATCCCAAATACTTCTCCATCAACGCCTCAATGCCTTTTCCGTTATAAAAATCACGGGTGAGTTTTTTCATTTGGGGGTAAGTTTCATCCAAAACTTGTTGCTGATGTAGCGTGTCGAGGCGTTTGCGCTCTCGTGCCGACAGCTCACCGTCGAGTAACAAGCCAGTCAAAATCAAGATTTTGCACAGATTTGCAACGGACGGAGAAGCCGTTTTGAGTTGCTCCATATAGTCTTTGGACAGTAGATGTTTTTGTTTGGGCTGAATCTCAAAACGTTGTAAGAGTCTGTTGGTGAGGTAATAATGGTTGCGGTGGTAGTCTCGCTTGCAGATGGCGATAAATTGGAGGGTATCGTAAAGCAAATGTTGCTCTGATGCTGAAAGGCTCAATGTGGACGGAATACGATTCAGTAGCAATTCAATTAGGTTTTGCCCCATGATTACCACCCGTGCTTCACGCAAAACAATTTTGACAGCAATGGCATTCCAAAAAGCAAAAATGGGGATACCTGCCAAGTCCAGCACTTCTCGCACAGCATAACGCCCCAACAAACGACTCAGCACCAGCCTAACAGCTACATTGCTCAGTGTTGCTTTCAGCGAAAACAACACGCTGAATAGCAAGATAGTTTGTTTAGAAAGACCTTGATAGGGGTCAATACCAAAACGGAGGATTTCTTTGTTTTTTTTCTCTAAACTAATATCCAAGAGCATATCAGCCCGCAGCGTGTCTGCTTTGGTTTGCTTGGTCAAAAAACCCGTAGCCACGGCGATTTCGTGAGCACAATAGAGATTGAGTAAAAACAATAAATAAACTTCTACAAACGAAAGGACTACACCAAAAATAACGGCTGGTATAGAAACGGCAATGGACAAGCCAAACAATCCGATATTTGTAAGAGGAAACAATGCCGGAAACCAGTACTGTGGCAAATAGAGTAGTAATACGCCGTTCATACCTAAGATAGCGGCAATGATTACAGCCGTAGTTTCAAGCTTTTGTATGGCCCTAACTTCTCGGTTGTTGAGCAGGTGGAGGTTGTCGTCGGCAACGCTTCGACGAATGGGGAGTTTCTTAAAAACAAAAGAAAAGAGACGTTTCAAAGCAAAGTAGTAGGTTAACGAACCGAATGGTTCATTCTACAAGGTATGAAAAATGCCCCTAATTTTAGTTAATAAATCTTGAAAATCACGTTTGTCTCTAATGTTTTTGTCATAAGCCAGGCCCATTTCGAGTAGATCGTAGGTATGTTTGATGTGCGCTCCGGGGATGATATTGCCGTTGGTGTCACGGTCACGACCCATTAGCCAGATGGTGTCGGCAATGGCAGCGGTAGAAACAATATCGTGCGAGACAATAATTACCGTGTTGTGTTCATGAGCGCAGGCAATTTCGCTAATGGTTTCAGAAACCTCTTCAATCATGTTGATGTCGAGTCCGCTAAATGGCTCATCCATTAACAAATAGTGTTCAGAACATAATAACTGTTGAGCAATAGCAATGCGTTGCTTTTGTCCGCCCGATAGTTGAGCAGGATATAGGTTGGCTTTGTCACGCAATTTGAAGCGTTCAAGCATATTGATGATACGGTCTTTACGCTCATTTTCATTTGTATATCGCCGCTTGGCGGCTACTTCGAGGTTGCCCCAAACGGTTCGGTGTTGAAACAACGGATAGCTTTGCTGGATTACCCCCACCATGCCTGCTTCTACGGGTTGTAGAGGGTTGCCTACTTGCACTGTGCCTACGGTTGGCTTCCGTAATCCTGCCAAAATCTCAAAAAACATGGTTTTGCCTATGCCCGAAGGCCCCAAAAAGCCCACCACTTGCCCTGTGGTTACGTTGGGGCGCACAATGTCAAGGATTTCTACATTTACATCTTTCAGAATCTGATTCTCGCCGAGGGTTAGCGAAACATGTTCAGCTTTAAGGAGACAAGAATGTTTGGTGTAAGATGCCATTTTAAAAAGGAGTCAGAGATAAGGAGTGAGTAGAAAATGTACGCTACAGGTTATCAAATAGTCTTGTTTTCTTGCTGTTTCTTTTGTTTAATTTCTCCGAATGTCTTGGCTTAAAGGCTAAAAAATCTTACTCCAAGAAAAACGAATCACGACCAATAACACCAAAAAACCAATGGCGATGTACTGAAACGGAATAAAGGTAATGGCGTAGATGTGGGTGCGGTCAATGAACCACATAATGCCCATGGTAGCGGCAATGAGGGTCAGAAAACCAGATATTTTGCCAAAACCAGGAATTAAATCAAATGGAATTTTACGCTTAATGAGCATCAATGTAATAATCATGGAGACAATAGGCAAAACTTGTGTGACCAAGTTCATAGTCCAGATACTTTGACGCTCAAACAAGAATAGATAAACGTTGAGGGTAACAGCAAAAATGCCTGGAATACACACCAAATAAACCAAGCCCGCATACACATAACCCCAAAACTTCACGTCTTTGCTGCCGGTGGCTATTTCGCCAACTAAGAAAGCTAAAATGGGCATCAGCAAAAAGAAAAAGACCAACCAAGTTGGGTTTTCTGAAATAGACTGAAAGATGTCACGTAAGGTCATTTCCGTTCGAGCGTAAGTGAGGCGTAAGGGCAAAACATATTTTTAGCAAAACCAATGAGATAATCCATTAACATGCCAACAATTAAAATTACAAGTTGAATCGCAAAAACCGCATCGAGGTGAAAGTGTTTGTTTTGGTTCAATAGCATTGTGCCAATGCCACCTTCGGCTCGTGAAATGCCCTCAACCATGGTGAGCATCATCCAAGCAATGGCAAAGTTTTGACGAATTAACTCAAAAACTTGATGAAATCGCCCCAGCACTACAACCTCCCACACAACCTGCCACTCGGGCATTCGTAAGGTACGAGCATGATTGAATTCGTTGCGACTGATAGATTGGATTTCGGCAACCATATTGGTCACAAAAAACACCGTAATACCAAATACCATCAACGAAACCTTTAACTGGTGGCCACTATGGGTTAATAAGGTAAAAACAAACGAAAGCCCAACGAGTGTTAAGAACCGAAACTTACTGACCAAAAAGGCAAACGGACGAAAAAAGGGCATTACTGTAGCGTAGCTAATCAGTAAGGAAATCACCACTGCAATAAGCATAGACTTGATACTTAGCCACATACTGGTAAACAGTTCTTGGATGAGTGTGTCTTCGGTAGTGAGTCGTTTTAGCGCCACAAGGATTTCGATAGGTGTTGGTAAAAGCACCGAAGAAAGAGCAAACCAAAGGCCAATTGCTACAACAACTTGAAGGGCAATCATCACCGCCCACGAGCGTTTGTCAATAGATTTGTTGGGGCGAAAAAGGTCAAGGATTGGTTGCATTTGATGATGAAATTATCGTTTTCATATTTGAGCGTCCTTGCTGTTTAAAGCGAGGACGCTCTTTTCCATTGAAACAAAATGGTTGAACCAGTAATGATTCAAATGATGTTATTACTTACCCATCACAATGGTAACTCGGCGATTTTTGGCTTTGCTGGCTGGTGAGTCGTTAGGAACAAGCGGCATACTTTGTCCATGGGCAATTACGGACAAACGCCCTTCGGGGAAGTTGGTTGGTGATTTTTTCTCTAACCATTGTTTCACGGCAAAAGCTCTTTGTTCCGAAAGTGTCATGTTTGAGTTAGCGTCGCCTGCATTGTCGGTATGACCATGAATCTCTACTTTTAGGTTAGAGGCTACCACCAAGTCGTTAAACAACTGATCCATTACTTGTTCGGCTTCGGGAGTAAGCGTGGCACGTCCCGATTCAAACTCAATATTCCATGATTTTTCAGCTACTTTTTGGCGAATATTGTCGTCGGCATTGAATTTTACTTCGTCAGCTGCAGAAATATTAGTAGTACGAGCTGCCAAACTTTTGAGATAACTCAAATCCAACACATCATCGGCTGATGGATAGGTTGGCATGAGTTTGGGGTAGAGTTTTTTTGCCACATCACCAAACAGGGTATAAACAATTTTGAACACATTGGTACTGCCTTGATTCAAGCCGAACAGTTCCATATTGTCGCCCAAATTATGTACCCTTGAGCCGCCAAGTTCAACCACATTGCCTTGTTTGTCGGCTTCGCTAACACCGTTGTAGTATTTTACCCAATAGTCGCCGGTTTCTTCGTTATAAACCTTAGCTGATATTTCACCTGCTTTTTTGAGTGCTACCGAATAAGATTTTACTTGGTCGCCGCCTTTGGCAATGGCATCAATCAAATTCTCAACGGTGCGGCGGTTGCCTTCCATCCATTTTTTGATACCAATGACTACACACGGCATTTGGGAGCGATACTCTTTGGTTGAAACAATAGAGATTAGGCCACCTTTTTGTTCGGCAATCATCACATCGCCCGGAGTCCACGTAGTAACAGAATTGACAGCCACCTTGCGTTTTTCGCCAGTGGGTTTACCGTTAATAACTACATCTCGTTCTTCGGCATAACCACTAATATACTTTTGGGAAGCATCAATATAGCTATCAGCAGCTACAAAGTTCATGGCATCGGGGTCGTAAGTAGTTTCGTCAGGATTCACCTTGATACCGTTGTCACCGCACCATTTTACCACAATGTTCCAGTCGCCATCACGCAATACAGCGGTACACAGTGCACCTTTGGCACTTTGAGGATTGTCTCGCCAGGCTGGTGGGCCCATAAATTTATCTTCGCCCAGTGATTTTCCGCAAGTATAAATAATTTGTGCTTTGTATTCGGGGCCGAGTTTTTCGAGTTCAGGCTGAATACCTGCCAAGAATGCCGGAGCACCATCGCCCATGATGGTTACAAAATGCGCCCCTTCTGTAGTGTTGGGGTTGTTTTTGTATTCGTTGGCAAATTTGATGAGCGAGGCTTGCATTTGCGGCACGTCGTCTTGCCGAGAGAGGCTAAGGTTGATGCCGTTTTTTGCCATGAGTGACTTCTCCGTTGTTTTGGGGCCACCGTTGGCAAAGAGCAAACCCATTTGGGCGTTCCAAGCCCATAGCAACCAACGGATTTCGGGTGCATTGGTCACAACGGGTTTGTCCGAGGGTATTTCGGCAGGCTGCACACTGGTCTGAGCGTTTTTGGGAGCATCAGGCAAGTCAATTTTGTTGATGTCTTGCGAGGCTTGAGTTTCTTTTTTGAGTACATAGCCACTGTCCATCAGCAGCCATTTGGCCCCCCAAATAGCACCAACAAAAAGGGCTGTTACAATAAGTCGTCCGGCAAGGGTGAGTCGTTTCATGGGTTGAGGTTCGTTTATGATAATTAAGGCAAATTCAACAAAAATCCAACAGTATAATTAGCATCCCAGTCAAACACAAATTGTTGGCAGCCCGTAGCGTCGGCAAGAGCTTTGTAGATATTAAGCCCAGCTTTTCCTTTGGCATTATCCATTTTGTACGCAGACGGAGGGTTCAACACCGTGTAACGCTCTTTGCCGTTGCGAAGGCTCTTAGCCATGTCAAAAGGTGCACCACCAATAATGAAGCAGGTTTTGCGATTGCTGGCGGCAATTTGCTTGGCTTTTGCTTTTACATCGTCGTAAACGGTGGCATCATCCACACTATTTTGAAAATATTTAGAACCATACGATTCTAAGGCTGTTATTTTACTGCCGTCTTTCCAAGCAATTTTGGTATTGCCTGAGCCAATGTCAGCCATAAATGCGCTGTTTGAAAACGACGCTGGCACAGCAGTTAGTAGTCCCATTTTACCTTCTTGCTCAGGTGTAACTGTGTTTACAAAGTAGTTGAGCGATTTGAGGGCTTTGATAATTTTTTGGGTTACTTCGGCTTTTACAGCCCCCGAACTCACTACAAAATGGATGTCTCGTCCACCTACGCCAAAGTCGAGCATATTACCGATATATTTTTTAAGGCCAGTTCTAATGTCGTCTTCGGTAGCCATGTTTTCGGTTACTAAACTATTACCAAATTCAGCCTTTTCTAATTTCCAGCGTTTTTGTTTGTCAACTCTCACGATGAACGAGTCAAAACCACTTGCACCCAAGGCTACTACGCCTTTGAGTTTACCATCAACAGGGGCTTCGGCTGTATAGTTAAAAGGCTGACGGTCGGTATTGGTAGCAGGCTGATCAGTGGCTGAATTATCAGCTGGTGCCGACGATTCAGACGCAGGCAATGTTGGCGATGCCTCTGGTGATGAAGTAGTAGTGGCGGCTTCAATTTTAGCGTCTTCGGCTGATTTTTTTATTAAATTTTCGCCGCCAAGGTACTTGTAGCCTGCGTAAACACCGCCCAAAACGAGGGCAGTTATCAAGAGCCTTCCGGCAAGGGTTAATCGTTGCATTGGGTTTTGTTTTTAGTTGTTTTGACTCAATATCTTTTTTACTCCAACAAACTCTTGTAACCCGAGTCTTTCGGAGGGTTTACTTGCTTGGTTTGAGCAACAGGAGCATCCAACTGAATCAGTTTGAAGTCACCTTGGTTGTAGGCTTCAAGCAGGGCTTGGCCTTTGTCAGATAGCACGCCGTTCTGAATGTCAACGCCGTTGATAAAGTCCATCGAAAGATCCATAGCTCTTTTCATTTCGCCCAATTTCATGCTCATGTCATTCTGGATGTACTCCATTGACTCATCAAAGTAAAATTTCTTGTCGGGATTACCTTTAAAGATGCTAATAGCCGTGCGAAGTGCACTCGAACTCTCTTTAACAATCTGATATTCAGCTTCTTTGAGTTTAACTTTAATTTCGGTTTCTTTTATAAGATAATCAGCGCTTTTGTTTACTTTTTCCATGAACTCCAAGATGGTCTTCATGTTGCGTTGCAACGGTTGCAACTTTTCGTTCATTTCTTGCAAACCTGCGCCTTCGATAGTAGCCAACTGAGCGGCTTCTTTCATGCCTGGTTTATCGGCCATTTGGTTGGCTTTGTTTGCCTCGGCAAATTTTTGTTTGATGGCATCGTTATTTTCGTTGATTTTTTTGTTCAACTTAGTCAATTGCCCCGCAAGTTTATCAATTTGACCACTCATGCTCTCACGTTTGCCTTTGAGGTCTTCAACATAGATTTTCATGATGGCAATGGGGTCAAGTTGAATAACCAAGCCAGCGATTTTGCGCATCAGGGTTTTGAACAAGAAAAATGCTGCTGTGCGAACATCTTTGCTGGTGAGTAAGAACACAAACAACGCCAATGCAGCTAACAAAACACCGAGATAAAGTGTGTTTTGGGTCACTACAATGAGGAATTCAGCGATTTTGTTCCAAAAATATAAGCCAACCGCTACCCCTGCGCCAAGAACCAACATGGTAACTACGCCTTCGGGCTTACTCCAGTAAGAGCCTTTGTTTTGGGGGTCTTGGCTGCCGCCAATTTGTGAAAAGTCAGGTGATGCCATGCTTTTATGAGTTAAAGTGTAATGGTTAAAAAGAGGTGCAATTAGTGACTATTTTACTGATTACATACCAAATGTATAACTACTTGAGGTATTGTCCAATTTTGGTAATGTCACCTTTGATTTGCTCTACAAAACTATTGTAAGTAAGTTCGTAATTATTCTTGTTGGTCGTGATTTTGGAACTTTGTTCGGCAATTTCACCACCTATTTTTGCTAAACGTTCGTTGTTAGCATTGATTTTGTTTTGTAAATCCAAAATCTGTTTGGCAATGGCTTCGTTGTCGGCTTGGAGTTGGGTTTGCTCGTTTTGCAAGCCACCAACTCGCTGGGCAATAGCACTTTCTACGTCTTTCAAAAACGCCTCACGGTCCGAAGCCAGCATTTGTAGATATTGGCTTGCTGTTGAGGTTAAAATGGTTACGTCTGTAATGCCACCCATGGCCTTAAAACTTGCCCAAGAAGCCTGAAAAAGCTTGTCTTCGCTGAGGCCGAGGCCTGCCATACTTTTGAGCGACTGCATATACTCAAAATAATCGGGGCCTTTTAGGTTAGACTTTTCGATAACTTCTACAAAATGATCTACAAACTTTTTGTCGATTACACCTGTACCAGCGGCGTTTTGTACTGACACTGTTTGTTGAACCTGTACGGTTTTTTGCCCTGTAGCGGGGTTCGATGTGGTTGTTGTAGTGGTGGCGGTATGCTCAGTTTCGTCCACAATAAAAAAACCGAGGAGTTTTCTGCCGAGACTTTTTTCTTGTTCTGCCATTTTCTGGATAAATGTGTGACTGGGGTGAATATTGTTTTTCTAACAACCTAACAACCAATAACTTAAAATTAAAATAATGGGACAATATTAGTGAACCCTCAACGATTTTTCAATAACGATTTTGGATGAACGGTAGTTACAACCCAATAGAATCCGCTTTTTGTTGATGATTTGTGGCAATAAAATAAAAAAACCCGCCTAACGCAAGGGTAAGCGGGTTTATTGATTAAATGGTAGTGGACGTTAAACCTTGATTTCTACATCTACACCACTTGGCAGTTCTAATTTCATGAGTGCATCTACCGTTTTTGCCGACGACGAGTGAATGTCAATCAACCGCTTGTAAGTACACATTTGAAATTGCTCCCGAGCTTTTTTGTTTACGTGTGGCGAGCGCAACACCGTAAAGATTTCTTTGTTGGTAGGTAATGGAATAGGGCCGCTTACTACAGCACCCGTAGCCTTTACTGCCTTCACAATTTTCTCAGCTGATTTGTCCACCAAATTGTGGTCAAATGACTTAAGTTTAATCCGAATTTTTTGATTCATGATTGGTACAGGTTTTTTAGTTGAAAAATACCCCGCTGAAAGTACCATTAGCTCCAGCGTTGGGGACGCAAAGGTAGTTTTTTTTTATGAAAATGGCAAGGAGGTGTTTTGTATTGGGCAACTGTCAAAACCGCAACGTAAATGTAGTGCGGACATCAGGAATAGACTCGACCCGAATGGTGCCTCGGTGCAGGTGCATAATTTGACGAGAAAGGCTCAGGCCAATGCCTGTGCCACCTTGTTTGGTTGTAAAAAATGGGATAAATACCTTATCAATGGCTTCGGGTATGATGCCCTTGCCATTGTCGGTTACTTGCAGCAATACGTTACTTTGGCCGTCTAAGCGGCCGGTGAGCTGCACTTCTGCTTGCGACTGATTGGCTACGGCTTGCAAGGCATTTTTGGTGAGGTTGATGAGGGCAAGCTCTATTAGTTCTCTATCGGCGGTGATTTCGAGTGTGGCGGGCTCTACTTCACAACGCATTCTGATGTTGTTTTCTGCACTATTACTCTTGTAAAGGCTCATTACGTCGTCGAGCAGGGGTTTTACCATCACCACATCAAATTTGGGCTTGGGTACTCGAGAAAACTTGCGGTAAGAGTCTATGAAGTTGGCTAAGCCTTCGCTTCGGCGACTAATGGTTTGAATAGACACCCGCAAATCGCTTAGTGTATCTGCCGAGAGCGCACCTTCAGTAGCAAGCTCGTGTTCAATGAGTTGGCTCATGGTACCTGATAGCGACGAAATAGGCGTAATTGAATTTACAATCTCGTGGGTCATTACCCGAGTAAGGTTTTGCCAGGCTTCAAATTCTTTGCTTTCAAGTTCGGACTGAATGTTTTTCAGCGAAACTAACTTAAAAAAACTATCCTTCCTCCGAAACTCCGATACCGACAGCGCAATGGTTTTTTCTTCGTCGCCAATGGTTACCCTAATCAACGAATTGTCGCCAGCCGAGGCACTTCGCAGGGCTTCTACTAAGTTGGGGCTAACAATTTCTAATTGACTGATGTTTCGTAATACATTGATGTTCAATACTTTTTTGGTGGCAGAGTTCACGGTTTCAACTTCGCCGTATTGGTTAAAAACCAGCAACCCAACACCTACGTGTTGCACTACAGTTTCTAAATAACGCAGGGTTTCTTCTTTTTCTTCACGGGCTTTTTGGAACGAATGAATCACATCGTTCAGGGCTCTATCTAAGGCATCGAACGACGAACCCAACTTTCGCATTGAAAACGAACGGGTGAAGTCGGAGTACCGAATGGCTTCAAAAATATTGGCTAATCGCCGGTTGGTACGCTCTACATATTGAATGAGGTCATAAATTTGGTAGGCAACCAACAAGCCCACCATAAGTTGGCCTACAACCATACCCGACGTGATAAAAAGCCAGACCAGCACGCCAATGCTTATGGATAGTAGTAGGACTTTGAACCAGACGTTGAGTTGAAAATTGCGAAGGAGCATAATAAAAGAACGAGAACAATTAATATTTAACCAATCACAAACCATACTTTTCTAAACGCCTATACAACGACGCACGGGTAAGCCCCAGTTCGTCGGCGGCTTTAGAGATATTGCCGTCGTGTTTTTTGAGGATTTTCCGAATCATGGCTTTTTCTAATTCTTCTAAATTGTAATTATCAATAGAAATAGAATCGGCAGATGCTTTTTCGGTAGTTTTGGCCCCCCCTGTCAAGAAAAAATCGTGGGGTTGCAGCACGTCCGACTCGCTCAGAATCACCGCTCGCTCTACGGCGTGTTGGAGTTCTCGCACATTGCCGTGCCAAGCATACTTCAGTAGGCGGTTTAGGGTAGTTTGACCGATGCTTTTTTGAGGTTTGCGATACCTGCGGCAATAAAACTGCAAATAATGGTTAGTGAGTAGCTCAATGTCTTCGGGGCGTTCTCGTAGTGCTGGAATTTTAACCTCGATGGTGTTGACACGGTAAAGCAAATCTTGACGGAATTCGTTGCGCCCCAGCATTTCGTAAAGGGGCATATTGGTAGCACAAATCAACCGAATATCTATCGGGCGGCTACGGTTGGCGCCTACTCGTGTTACTTGTCTATTTTGCAAAACGGCCAGTAACTTCGACTGGAGAGCCATTGGTAAATTCCCGATTTCGTCTAAAAATAAGGTGCCACTGTCAGCTACTTCAAAACGCCCAGCACGGTCTTCTTTGGCATCGGTGAAGGAGCCTTTTACATGCCCAAATAACTCCGACTCAAACAGGTTTTGTGAAATAGCGCCTAAGTCAACACCCACAAACGCCTCGCCTGCCCGTGACGAATGCTTGTGTATTGCTCGTGCGACCAGCTCTTTTCCTGTACCATTTTCTCCTAAAATCAGCACGTTAGCATCGGTGTAGGCTACTTTCCGAATGGTGGCAAAAACTTCTTGCATAGCAGGGCTAATGCCCAAAAGCTCGCCAAATTGCCCCTCCATGTCACGGGTCATTACTTGGGTGCGGGTTTTGAGCTTGTCCACTTCTCGCCGAGACCGCCGCAAGGTCATGGCAGTCATCAAAGTAGCCAGTAACTTGTCGTTGTTCCAGGGCTTAAGTACAAAATCCATAGCACCTTCTTTGATGGCTTTTACGGCCATTTCAACATCACCAAATGCAGTGATGAGTACTACAACGGCTGCTGGGTCAAGCTCCAAAATTTTATTGAGCCAATAAAACCCTTCGTAACCGCTGGTTACATCACGAGTAAAGTTCATGTCGAGCAGAATAACATCGTACTCGTCGTGTCGAAGCAAAAAGGGGATTTGTTCGGGATTTTTCTCTGTATCGACTTGGGCAAAATGTTGCTTCAATAACATTTTTGCTGCCAGCAACACATCGGGGTTGTCGTCGAGAATTAAGATTTTTCCTGTTTTATTCATGGCTTTTTATAGGTACAACTATAACTATGTACAAACGCTCTACTATTGTTCCCCAAATCTCATGCCGTGGGTCAATAAAGGGGCTAAACTACTCAAAAACGAGCATTTTTCAAATGGACAGTGTTCGTTTTCGGACACTTATTTGTTCGATGATGAACAGTCATTAGATTAAATAAAGTGCTATTATAAACGACAGATTCATCTTCTGAGTCACATGGCTCAGAAGATGAATCTGTCGTTTACGAAAACCATACTATTGCCACAAGCAAATCGAATACAGGTATTACTTTTTTGCTATTGTCATTTCCATCGGCTTATCCAAAAATATTTTACAATAGCAGGCTTACCCTTACGAAAATGCCTTGGCTATTTCGGCAGAGTCCACGTACTCATAATGCTGTGCCACCTTGCCCCCTTTGAAGTCCCAGCGGTGAGCCCATTTATTGTTGGAGGTTTTGCCTGTAGTTTTTGCTGTAGCTTTAAGATTTCCAAGTGCTACTACTGTATCAGCATCTGCCAAGAGTTTTTCAATGTTAAACAGGTGAAAGTCGTTGTTGGCTGCCACGTGTTGGAAAAATACTGCCACGCCAGCTTTGCCTTCAAAAACCCCTGCAAAGGGTACATTTGCTGAGGCGGGCAGTTCCCAAGTTACGTCGTCGGTAAGTTGTTCTAAAATAGCGGGGATGTTTCCTTGCCCAAAGTCAGCATAAAGCTGTGCGATGATTTCGATGTTTGATTTCATTGTGTTTGTAAATGATTGTTAATTGATGATGCCTTGTTTTTGTCGGGGCATTGTCATCTGCTTTTGCCTATACAATGGTTGAATCTGCCCATTCTTACAGTTTTGTATTTCTCTGAGGCAAATTGTATGAGGTTGTTTCAATTGTCTTACTAATTCTGAAAAGCTGCGGCCACACCAGCCGTGTCGTAATAAGACTGACCACCAACGGGTACGCCGTTTTCAAACTGCCACACCATTGCCCACTCAATCAGGTTGCTCTTGCCCGTAGCTCGAACCGTGATGCCGTGTTTGCCCATAGCGACAACCGTATCACCTTCTGACACATAACTCCCTACTTCAAAAAGTGTGGTATCAACATTTCCGCCCAATTGTTGAAAGAAGTTAAGAAATCCAGCCTTGCCTACGTGTTTGCCTCCATGAGGCACAATGGCGGGGTCGCATGGGTCAATCCATGTAAAATTGTCGGCAACATTTTCAAGAATAAAAGGCACGTTGCCCACACTAAAAGCCCCATAAAGAGCTTCGATAGTTTGTTTGTTAGTTTTCATTGTTTTTTGTTTAAAAAATAGGTAATAAGAAAAATAGTGGGTAATTTTTTGACCATAAAACACCATTCTGGCAACGCAGGGCCACCCTTGTAGCACGCATCAATACAGTAAACAGAATCGGGTTTATAATATGTTTGTTGGGATACAATCCCTTTTTTAACAAAGAAAAGCCCTTTGTTTATAAGTTAGAATACCCCACCGAAATGAGAAATATCCATAACGGTTACGGCTAAACGTTTGTGCTTATACCTCAGCCAATACTGGGATTTCTGTACTCTCAGAGAAATGTCATAAAAACTATTGGATAGAGAAATCTTTCGTTTTTATTGGTCAGTAAGGGTTTAATTGCTCTTTTTTCAGGACAAGTCTCCTTTGATTATTAGCACTCAATTGCTAAAAGTATAATGGAGAGCGTATCCTTTTGGGTGATTTCGAGCATACATACACATGACCAGCATGTTTGGATTTTAGAAACGCCAAAAAATCTTTAAATCCTTGACTTGTTGTGTTTTAGGTCACAAACTATTATTTTTATGCCCTGTGAGTTCGTTTAAACCTTATATCGGCGAAGTAGATTTAATTGTTGGCCTTCAAAATAAGGACAACAAGGCATTTGCTGTGCTCTACGACAACTACGCCCCTGCGCTCTTGGGTATCATTGTAAAGATTGTAAGAGATGAAGCTGAAGCCGAAAATCTGTTACAAGATGCCTTTGTAAAAATCTGGCGCAACATACACCAATACGATGCTACAAAAGGGCGATTGTTTACATGGATTTTGAACATTGCCCGCAACACGGCGATCAATTACTTGCGTTCGTCGCATTATTCGGTGGGCAAAGAAATCCAAAGTATTGATAATCCTGTAAGTATTCAAACGGCTTATTCGGAGAACATAGATGTGAACTACATAGGTGTTGCCGAAACCGTTGAAAAACTGGAACCCAAGCTCAAGCAGATTATAGATTTAATTTATTTCATGGGGTACACCCAGCAGGAAGTATCCGAAAAATTAGACATGCCATTGGGCACGGTCAAGACTCGTACCCGAATGGCCTTATTACAACTTAGAAAACACTTCTCAAATGACGGACATTCAGGCTTATATTGAGTCAGGTATTATTGAAGAATATTGTTTAGGATTGCTTTCGACCGAGGTGGCAGCGGAGGTAACTAACTATGCCGAGCAGCATGAGGCAATTCGTAACGAAATAGAATTAACAGAGGCAACCTTGGCTAACTATGCGGCGGCTCATCGCTCCTTAGAGGTTGGTAAGCATACCTTTTTGCATAACATTACCAACTTAACGGCCGAAGAGAACTTACAGCTTGACAAGCTACCGCTCATTACTTCATACAGCGATTACCAAAAATGGAAGGCTGTCATAACGGGTATTACACCCAATATTCCGATGGATGGTTGCTTCGGTCATGTACTCACTATGAACCCAAGCGTTGAACAATATTTGATTTGGCTCGATGGCGAACTTGTAGAAGAAGCGCATAATGATGTGCAAGAGAGTTTCTTGATACTGGAAGGCTCTTGCGAGTGCAATTTAGGTGGGCGCATTGTGAATTTTGCAGCAGGTGATTATTTTGAAGTGCCGCTGTTTACACACCATACTATCAAAAATACTACTGCTGGTGGCACGCCTATCAAGGCAATTGTGCAGCGGGTACTTCAAGCTGCATAAATTATTGGTTTTTACGGGGCTGTTTCAAAAGGTTAAATTGTTGTATAGTAAAATGCCTTGGCATTGTAATCTATTCAAAATGTGATTATTATGAGCATCTAATCCATACAACAATTTAACAATACAGTCTTTTTAGTACAGCATTCTTCTATTCCATAGCTACTGCTTTACTGGGCTTAAACTTTTCGGGTACAGCATTTTTGATGGGCTTCAACGACTTCAAGTATTCATAAATTGCCCCTAAGTCTTGTTTAGTCATACCACCATACATTGTCCATGGCATTATTGTTTGGAAATCGTTCGGGCCAACTTTATGAGGCTTATACGAGCTATCAGCATACGCTTTAAAACGTGCAATAAAGGCTTCTTTTGTCCAATTGCCAATACCAGTTTCTTTGTCAAAAGTAATATTGGGTGTAATCAACAAGCCTGATGGCATAGCAAATTCACGCCCGCCTGAATACATTTTTTCGGCAATAATCTGTCCTTTTTCTACGGGAGTATGACACTCCACACATGCTGTGAGGGTGGTCATGTATTTTCCATACGCCAACACATTCGAAGTGTCTGGGCGTTTGGTTAATTCAGCTTTTTTAGGGATGGTATTCAAGATAAAGTTAAACGGGAAATCGGCCTTTGAGTCAGCAGGCTTGTTTTCTATCGGCTTCAGCGTGCGCAGATACGCAATTATACTCTTTACATCGTCTTCGTCCATTGTACCATAATAAGGATACGGCATCACTGGAAAAAACGCATGACCGTCTCGACTCACTCCTGTTGTAATTGCCCTGAAAATCTCACCGTCAGTCCAGTCTTTAATACCAAATGGGGTGATATTTTTGGAGGTAAACGAACCTGGAAAACCCATCTGCTGATTGAATATTTCACCACCTTTGCCCAGTGTGCCAGGCACAAGTGGGGCCGAGAAGAGGGAGTAGTCTCTGGTACTGTGGCAGTCCATACACACCGTTACGTGGTTGGCAAGATACTCACCTCGTTTTACTCGTTCGGGGGTTACTTCTACTTTTAGGTCAGGCGCATCGCCTACGTTAGGTAGCGCAAAACTTACATACATCAATAAACCTGCAACAACCAACACCACTACACCAAAGAGATAGCCAAGAATCTTGAAAAGTTTTTTCATTTGTATAGATGAGTTAAGAGTAAAAACAGAAAATCGTTTTGCAAAATACCGATAATATTATCATTGTCAAATCACCCAAATGGATGATTTGATACGGCCTTTATTTGGGCAGCGAGCATATTTACAAATAAAATCAATTGTTGGATTTGGCAAAAGAAAATTTTCATATTACCAATTGACAAATCTAAAGCTGTAACTTGCCTTTTTGTTATCCATAAAATGCTCATAGTCAGGGGTTAATTTGAATTGACTAATTATCAAATAATATAGCAAATTGGTATTTTGTTTATCATAAACCAAGTATTAAAAACCCTATAGTGGCAATTGTTGTACCCCATTTGGTTATTTAGAGGAAATACATCAAATAAAACAAGTACTCAAAGGATTGAATAAAAATTGGCTGTTTAACGGAATACCTGTTAATTTCGCCTTTCATAACCAATCAGAAACACCGATGTCAGAGGAAAAATCGCTAAATTTTATTGAACAAATCGTAGAGGAAGACATCCGAAATGAGAAGCATGGAGGCCGAGTGCTCACTCGCTTCCCGCCCGAACCCAATGGTTATTTGCACATTGGTCATGCCAAGTCTATTTGCCTTAACTTTGGAATGGCCGATAAATATGGCGGCCAAACCAACCTGCGTTTCGACGACACCAATCCTATTACCGAAGAAACCGAATACGTGGAGTCTATTAAAGCTGATGTTCGATGGCTGGGTTTTAACTGGGAGCGAGAACTATATGCCTCAGACTATTTTGACCAGCTTTATGAATTTGCCGTAACTCTTATAAAAAAAGGCGTAGCCTATGTAGATGACTCGTCGGCTGAGGAAATAGCCGAACAAAAAGGTACTCCCACCGAACCAGGTGTTGAAAGCCCCTACCGAAACAGAACTATTGCGGGGAATCTTGAGTTGTTTGAGCGGATGAAAAACGGTGAGTTTCCAGACGGAGCCCGTGTGCTACGAGCCAAAATAGACATGGCTTCGCCCAACATGCACCTGCGTGACCCACTTTTGTATCGGATAAAACACGCCACCCACCACCGCACAGGCAACAAATGGTGTATTTACCCAATGTATGATTTTGCCCACGGGCAAAGCGATTCCATCGAGGGCATTACTCATTCTATTTGTACGCTTGAGTTTGTGCCACACCGCCCCCTGTACGATTGGTTTATTGAACAATTAGAAATTTTCCCGTCTAAACAATATGAATTTGCTCGCCTTAACCTCACCTACACCGTGATGAGTAAGCGCAAGCTGCTTCAATTAGTCAATGAAAAGCACGTAAGTGGCTGGGACGACCCCCGTATGCCGACGATTTCGGGCTTACGCCGCAGGGGATATACGCCAGCCTCTATTCGGGAATTTACGGAGCGAATTGGCGTGGCCAAACGAGACAATCTGATTGACGTAGGTTTATTGGAGTTTTGTTTGCGAGAAGACCTCAACAAATCGGCCAAGCGAGTGATGGCCGTGCTTGACCCTGTGAAATTGGTAATTACCAACTATCCAGAAGGTCAAAGCGAGATGATGACGATTGAAAACAACCCCGAAGATTTGAGTACGGGCAATCGTGAGGTGCCATTTAGCCGAGAGGTATGGATTGAGCGAGATGACTTTATGGAAACCCCACCCAAAGGATTTTTCCGACTTGGCCCTGGGCTGATGGTTCGGTTGAAGGGAGCATACATAGTAAAATGTGACTCATTTACCAAAAATGCCAGCGGAGAGATAACCGAAATACATTGCTCTTACGTGCCCGAAAGTCGCTCAGGCTCCGACACTTCGGGTATAAAAGTAAAAGGAACCATCCATTGGGTATCGGTTGCACACGCCTGCACAGCCGAAGTTCGGCTTTACGACCGCCTGTTTCGTATGGCAGACCTAAGTGTGGTCAATGATTTCAAAGAATTTTTGAACCCAGCTTCGCTTACGGTTCTTCCTTCGGTTTATATTGAACCAAGTTTGCAAGATGCCGTACTTGGAGAAAGCTATCAGTTTATACGAAAAGGGTATTTTTGTTTAGATACAGATTCTACGACCAACCAATTGATCTTTAACATGACTGTGGGCCTCAAAGACAACTGGGCCAAAGAATTAGCGAAGCAGTAAATGTTATTAGAGCACCTAGAAGGTTGTATTGTTTTGAATTATTAAATGGTTGTGTTGTTGAATAGTTAATTAGGCAATAATTCCAACAACAATACAACCATTTAGCCATAACAACCATAAAATCATCTAACCTCAACAACAATACAGCCATTTAGCAATACAACCTCAAACCAGCTATAACCCATGAAAAAAGCACTGTTTTTTTTACTTCTTAGTGTTGTACCCTTTGAAAAAGACCTACTCACCAGTACACCTGAGTCGGCGGGCATGTCGTCGGAGCGGTTGAAGCGATTAGATGCTCATTTTCAAGAACATCTGAGTAAAAAATGGATGCCGGGTGCAGTGGCTATGGTGGCTCGCAATGGCAAAGTGGTGTATTCAACAGCCGTTGGCACAAGCGGAATCAATAATCAGCCCATGAATGCTGACAATGTGTTTCGGTTGGCTTCGATGACCAAACCGATTGTAACGGTTGCCATGATGATGCTGGTAGAAGAAGGCAAATGTACCTTAGAAGAACCCATCTCTAAGTACATTCCTGAGTTTAAAAAGCCGATGATACTCAAAGAAGTAAACGCAAAAGATTCTACTTATACAGCTGAGCCATCGCCTTCCGAAATTACCATTCGTCAATTATTAAGCCATACGTCGGGCATTGGCTATGGCTTTACCAACCCCAAAGTATCGGGGGTGATGAAAGAACTCGGCAAACAACCACTTCTTCATGCACCTGGAACCAAATGGACGTATGGGTTGGGTACTGACGTGGCAGGGTATTTGGTAGAGGTGATTTCGGGCAAAAATGTGTCTGATTTTTGTGAAGAGCGTATTTTTAAGCCTTTGGGTATGAAAGACACGCACTTTTTTCGCCCCGAAACAGACGAAAGCCGTTTAGTTCACTTATTTACTGAAATCAACGGTAACATAGTAGATGCCATGACGTTTCCGCAGGCAAAGGGCTTGTATTTCCCAACTCGAGGAGCCAAAAGCTATTTTTCGGGTGGTGGCGGCTTATCAGGTACAGCTACTGACTACCTGAAATTTATGCAGATGATTCTGAATGGAGGCACACTCAATGGTACACGTCTTTTGAGCCGTAAGACCATTGAAGCCATGAGCAACAACCAAATTGGTGACCTTACTATCAATGCCAAAGGTACTAAATTTGGGCTTGGGTTTTCGATAGAAACAGCGCAAAGTTCTTATCGGAAGTTAGGCTCAGAAGGACGTTTGGGCTGGGGTGGCTTGTATAATACCACGTTTTGGATTGACCCCAAAGAAAAACTTGTGGCGGTGCTGATGACCCAGATTTACCCAAGCACTCACCAGTCAGACCTCTACGAAAAATTTGAAAACCTTGTTTATCAGTCTATCATAGATTGATTTCTTCAAAGCCAGAGGAAAACCACCAATCATTCTATCATTCATACATTCTATCATTTCAATTATGAACACACTCGCTTTATTTCTGAATAGAATAGCTTCGTGGAAAAGTCTGGTGGTGGTGGTGATTTTGTATGTGAGTTTTCCGGCATATTTTTTGAAAAATGCCGAAGAAACCATCAATCAAAAAGCAGGAAAAATAATTGGCCCCATTGACTTGACGCTTGGCTACAATCCTGAACGAACCTTGCAAATGGTGAGCGCCTATGGCCCCGACGCACGGGACTACTATGCCAATGTTGAGATGACCGTAGATGTGGTATATCCATTGGTGTATGCGCTGCTTTTTGGCATAATATTGACATTATTGTTTCGAAAAAAAAGCTATGCTCCACCAATTTGGGCCAATGCGCTACCATTTGCAATGCAAGGCTTTGACTATTTAGAAAATGTAAGTATTATTATTCTTTTGAAGAGTTTTCCAGATGTTTCAAATGGCGTAGCTATATTCTGTGAAATAGCCAAACTCATTAAATGGCTGTTGGCAGCAGCAACCCTTGGCTTGATTGTTTATGGACTCATCAGATTGGTTATGAGCAAACTACAAGAAAAATAACCGTTTGCTAAAAAAACATGAATGGCTATTGTTTTTTACTGAATAATCGTGTTCTTTGGTAAAAAACGTGCTACCCACTCTGAAAATCTTATTAGTTGATGACCACCAGATTGTTCTTGACTACGGTTATGCTTCCCTTGATGTGCTTCACAATGACCTCTTTGTTCACCTTGGGCGGATGATTATTGTTTTAGACGTTTTTTATTTTTGAAGCGAAACTCAGAGAATAAAGAATTGGTCAATACGATTCTTTGGATGACCCTATTCGTAACGCTATCAGGTGCTTGGTACTACATTTATTCCCTCAAACACGTTTCCTCAATGCCTACCATTGGCTATGGTGACCTTGGTATATTTTAGTGCTGGGGCTTGCAACTTGGTTTTATATAAAGAAATAGTTAATCCAGTTTCTAATACCAAGCCACTTCTTCGGGAGTGGCTTTTTTGTTTTTGTCTACCACTAAGGCGACGAGTTTAAAAACAAGTACCCGTAAAACATTTATTGGCGGCATTATTCTACTCCTATTTTTGTGAACAATACGCCAAAAGTTTTCGTAAAGCATCCGTTTTGTGCTGTTGGTCTCAAAAGTGAAGAGAACTATTGCGATTTTGCATTTTTTCTGGTAGCTTGGGTTCGGTTTAA
>JBGAVQ010000429.1:0-2861 GCA_044228045.1 Spirosomataceae bacterium | reverse complement strand
ATTGTGCCTCGTTCGGACTAAGCTCATGTGCCAACGAAAGCGATGGTGTTACCCCTTCGGGAACGGTAGATTTTACCCTTAATTTAGAGGATTCGGCCAACGTTGCCTTAAAAACTAACGGAGGTTACGTAATTAGTAACAATGTAGTAGTAGCCAAAACCAATACTGGCGACTATGCGGCTGTTACCTTAATATGTAGCCACGAAGGCGAGCGCAAAGTAACCTATCGTACCAATCGCTTTTATTGTACCGAACACGGTGCCGAGTATGACAATACAGGCAAAGGTCTAAATTCAAATGGCTCAAAGGGACTAACGGTTTATCAGACCTTTCTTAGCAATAACCAATTACGAGTATTTAACTAAAAAGAGATTTTTTAATTGAAAAACCCACAAGGTTGTTAATAACCTTGTGGGTTTAACCCTTTGAAGTACTACAATCATAATAATCCAGCAAAGGATTAAAACCTATTGCTTCAATAGAGGGTACTACTTTATTGCTTCATAATCCTTAAACTGTTTCAAAGTAGTGCCTTCTACTACCTTGCGAAAATCGGCCCATTGGCCTGCAAAAAAAGCATTTATTTTATCAATTGACTCTTTGGTGAGTAGCTCGGTTTGTTCTACTAAGCGGGTTTCGGTAGGGGTAAGCTTAGGTTTGCTTCGCACAAACATCATGGCTTCCTGCATTTTGGTTTGAGTCGTCAACCGATATGGACGGCCATACCCTTGCTTTTCCATCGGCTTCGGAATAATGATGTCTCGCTTATTTTTTAGCGTGTCTTGCATAGCTTTTACTTTCTTTTCGAGGTCTTTTGCCTCTTTTCCTTCTTGATCTTTGAGTTGGGCAAGCACTTTATCTGTTAGGTCTTTTGCTTCGTCTAAGCGGTCAACGGCTTCGGTCAATTGCCTGATACTCTTGTTGATGCGCTCACTCATGGCTCGTTTTGCCATTGTTGCTTCTTTATCAAAAGGTATGCGAGGGTCTGGTTTTACAGTCACAAATGTTGAATCTTTGTCTTTGCCATATCGAAGCACCACTTTGTAACGACCCGGCAGGGCTTCTGCTCCGCCGCCACCACCACCAAAACCTCTACCAGCACCTTCGGCAGCCTCAGCTCCTCTGCGTGGACGAGGTGTGCCTGGCATCCTTACTGTTGACGTTTCTGTCAAAGTCCAAAGAGTTTGGTACATTCCAGTAGAGTCAGGCAGCTGACGGAGCGAACGAACCATTTTGCCGGCTTCGTCATAAATCCGTATCACCACACTATCTACTCTGGCTATAGCTGTTTTTTTAGAAGTATCGGCAGCCGATACCACGTTTGGCGTGCTTGCTACAGGCGTTGTTTCTACTTTCTTTTTTCCTTTTGACAACGCTGGTGTTAGTGAAGTTGTAGCAATTGGTGCTGCAACTACTTTTTCTCGCTGGGGTACTCGCACATAATACGAAATGCGTGCACCTCGACTTCGGTTTTCACCTTGGTAGATGTCATCACCATTCTTTTCGCCGGGGGCTGTGCCTATTTCGGCTAAATACGCATCGGCTATGTCAAAGGCTACTAATTTTTGGTCAAGGGTTTTAATGCCATCCTTGGCGATTTCTCGTAGAGGACGAATATTATCTAACACATACAAGGCACGCCCAAAAGTAGCAATCACCAAGTCAGCTTCACGTTCTTGAATAACCAAGTCCATCGTTGATACTGACGGCATCCCAGCCTTCCATTGACTCCACGATTTGCCGTCGTCAATACTCATCCAAAGGCCATGTTCTGTTCCACAAAACAACAAATTAGGTACAGTAGGGTCTTGCAATACACAGAGGGCATAGCCTCTTACCTTATTTTCATCTACCAAGCGTTCCCAGGTTTGACCATAATCACGAGTGCGGTAGATATAGGGTGCAAAATCACCCATTCGGTAGTGGTTCATAACCACATAAGCCTCGGCAGCATTGTGTTTAGAGAGTTGAATCTGCGGAATCCACGCTTCTTTGGGTAATCCAATTTTAGCTGAAACGTTCGTCCAAGTTTTGCCACCGTCACGGGTTAGCTGCACGTTGCCGTCGTCTGTACCTACCCAAATCACCCCTTTTTCCTTAGAACTTGCAGCAATAGTTAATATAGTATTGTGGTTTTCGGCAGAGGTGATGTCAAGCGAAATCCCCCCAGTTTCGTCACTTAGTTTTTGGGTTTCTTTGTTGTTGAGGGTCAAATCGGGCGAAATCACCTCCCAAGTCAGGCCTTTATCGGTTGATTTATGTAAAAACTGACTACCATAATAAATCGTGCTGTTGTCAAGGGGGTCTTGGGCAAGGGCTGCGTTCCAGTTGAAGCGCAAGCGCATGGTAGCGTCTGGGTGTGTAGGGCGAATAACCACGCTATTGCCAGTATGGGTATCATAACGAGCCAAAAAACCACCTTGCGACATGGCGTAGCCATAGCGAGCGTTGTCGGGGTCGGGCATTACGTCAAAGCCGTCTCCGCCGTTTACGCCTTGCCAATAATAATTATAAAGCCCACCTGATTTCCAGTTGTAGGCAGGGCCTTGCCACGAGCCATTGTCTTGCAAGCCGCCATATACATGATAAGGCGTTTCGTTATCTACATTGATATGATAAAACTGCCCGATTGGAATCCCTTCTGAAAAAATCCACTTTTTGCCGCCATCTCGTGAAATGGTAATACCACCGTCGTTGCCATTAATGATGTACGAAGGGTCATTGGGGTTAATCCACAAGGCATGATGATCAGCATGTGCTTGGCTAAAATTAGCCGTCACTTTGAAGGTTTTGCCGCCATCTTCGCTCACATTCACAGTTTGAAGCAAATGATAGAGTCGATTTTCATTTTGGGGATCTAC
>JBGAVQ010000428.1:0-2883 GCA_044228045.1 Spirosomataceae bacterium | reverse complement strand
GCCCAAGGGTCTGCCACGGTTGCCTTGATAACTGCCTCGGGTATTTTGGCTGGCATGGCTCAAAATGCTAATCTTGGTTTTCATCCTGTTTATTTATGCTTGGCTATCGGAAGTGGCGCAAAACTAATTCCGTGGATGAACGACGCAGGTTTCTGGATTATGTGTAAAACTTCTAATCTTACCGAACAAGAAGCCCTCAAAACCATTGCGCCAATGCAGAGCCTCATGGGGCTAACGGGCGTAATACTAACAATGATAGCAGCATGGCTATGGCCGATGGTGTAACCTCTCACTCCCGATGGAATTTTAATGATATTTGAAAAATGAGTGGCGAGAAAGAGTTACATACGCTTTTGAAAACAATGAAGCCCAAGCTCAATGATGGCGACTATGTTTTTTGTACAGTTCAAGATGCGTCACGCATAGATTTATCAGAAGTTGTGATGGTTTTTAACGAGCAGGAGGCGATTACGGTAGTGTTAAAAAAAGAAATAGCCGATAAGTTAAATCTTAGCTACACTTATGTAGCCTCTTGGATTATCCTCACTGTTCATTCATCCTTAGAAGCTGTCGGATTTACAGCAGCATTCTCAAAGGCATTGTCCGATGAAAATATTAGTACTAATGTAGTAGCAGCTTTTTTTCATGACCATCTATTTGTGGACAAAAAAGATGAGCAAAAAGCAATGGAAATTCTCAATAAATTTTCGGAATGAAAAACATAGTAATCAAAACAACCCCCAACGACAACGTGGCAATCGTCGCTAATCCAACTGGATTGAAGCGTGGAGCAATTGTGTTGGATGGAATTGAACTGGTAGAAGACGTTCCGATGGGGCATAAAGTAGCATTACAAACTTTAAATGAAGGCGATGCTGTCATTCGATATAACCAAACCATTGGTTTTGCCAATAGAACAATAGAAAAAGGGAGTTGGATAAACGAAAGCAATATTAGCCTTCCACAACCACCCAAGTTAGAAGATATTCTGTATATCAAAAGCCCCCTACCCGCAGCGGCGGACCGCCCCGATGGGGGAACTAAATTTAATGCGAATGAAACTCCCCCATCGGGGGTGGGGGGGCTTTTTACTTTTCAAGGCTACCGAAACCCAGATGGCAGTGTAGGTACAAAAAACGTTTTGGGCATCACCACAAGTGTACAATGTGTAGCAGGCATCACAAATTTCATTGAAAATAAAATCAGGAAAGAACTGTTACCACTTTACCCAAATGTTGATGATGTAGTAGCGTTTAATCATAGCTACGGCTGCGGCATAGCCATTGACGCACCCGGTGCAATAATACCAATCCGAACCATCAAACACATTGCCCAGAACCCTAATTTTGGTGGTGAAATCATGATTATTGGTTTAGGATGTGAAAAATTAAGACCCGAAAGACTACTACCTGATGATGGTGGGCTTCGTCTTCGCTCAGCCCACGAGACGGATGCTGAGCGAAGCAGAAGCATTCTCTACCTCCAAGACGAACGTTTTGAAGGCTTCTACGACATGGTAGATGGAATCATGGAAATGGCAGAAAAACACCTACAAAAACTTAATCAACGCAAACGAGAAACTTGCTCGGCTGCTGATTTGGTGGTAGGAATGCAATGCGGTGGTAGCGATGCTTTTTCGGGCTTAACAGGTAATCCTGTTTCGGGTTTTGCCGCTGACTTGATTGTGAAAGCAGGTGGAACGGTGTTTTTCTCAGAAGTTACCGAAGTGCGTGATGCCATTCATTTGCTTGTGCCACGTGCAGTTGATGAAGAAGTGGCTCAAAAACTCAAAGACGAAATGGCTTGGTACGATAATTACCTGAAACAAGGTATGGCCGACCGCAGTGCCAATACTACCCCAGGCAATAAAGGTGGTGGGTTGAGCAATATCGTAGAAAAAGCCCTTGGCTCGGTGGCAAAATCAGGCATGAGTCCGATTGTAGATGTGGTTTCGCCAGGTGAAAAAATTCGTAAAAAAGGCTTAAATTTTGTAGCAACGCCTGCCAGCGATTTTGCTTGCGGAACGCTCCAATTAGCCGCAGGTATGAACTTGCACGTGTTCATCACGGGCAGAGGTACGCCTTATGGACTCAACATGGTTCCTGTCATCAAAGTAAGTTCAAACTCAAAACTCGCCAATCGTTGGCACGATTTGATAGATTTTGATGCCGGCCCAGTTGCCTTTGGTGCCAAAACCATCGAAGAAATGGGCTGGGAGTTATTCCACTTAATTCTCGAAATAGCCAGTGGAACCAAAAAAGTAGCAACCGACAAACTCGGCCTTTATAACGATTTAGTATTATTTAATCCAGGGCCTTTGACATAATTTAGTTACTGGTTTATTGGGAAATTGGTTACTGGCAATGGTATAAAATATGGGTAGTACGTAAATGTAATGCTGTGTAATGGTCTGACGGAACGTCTGAGCTGAAAATAGCTTAACAATTATAGCACAACCACAATAATCTTAACAAATTTTCCAATAAACAATCCCCAGTTTCTCAATAACAAATTAACCAGTTCAATAATAGCCAATAACAAATCACCAAAATAAATGGAAAAAGTAGGATTCATAGGATTAGGCATTATGGGTAAGCCCATGGCCTTGAACTTAATAAAAGCAGGGTATTCCCTATCTGTATTGAGCCAAAGCAATGCAGCGGCGGCTTTGGTTGAAGCAGGAGCAAAAGCCTTTGCAAGCAGCAAAGAATTAGCCCAACATTGCGATGTCATCATCACGATGCTACCTGATTCTCCCGACGTGGAGCAGGTAGTTTCTGGCGCAGAAGGCGTTTTAGAAGGCATTCAATCGGGTGCGTTATTTATTGATATGTCCACTATCGCCCCCATAGTTGCTCGCAATATCTACGAATTGATGCAAGC
>JBGAVQ010000061.1:0-23390 GCA_044228045.1 Spirosomataceae bacterium | reverse complement strand
AGTTGGAACTTCGCTTTTATTTGTCGGTCACGTGGGCCAGTAGTAGGGGTATCTACGGTGATACACAGAGCTTTGCAACCGTTGGCAATAGCCCTCAGAATCAGGTCTTTGGTGAAGCCACGGTCATCTTGCACGTATAGCTGAAACCATAGTGGAGCAGTAGCTACCTCAGCAATGGCTTCGAGTGGCGTAGTGGTATAAGAGCTAACTACATAACCAGCCGATGCCATTCCTGCGCCTTTGGCCGTGGCTAATTCGCCTTCGGGGTGGTACAAACGATGAAACGCCGAAGGAGCAACCAAAATGGGGTGCGCCAACTCAGTGTCAAATAAGGTTACTTTGGTATTGATGTGGCTTACATCGGCCAGCACACGAGGCAAAAGTTTAATGCGCTCAAATGCCTCCCTATTCCAACGAACTGTTACTTCATCTGCCGCCCCACTCTCTACATATTCATAAGCCATTGCAGACATTTTCTCTTTGGCAATGCGCTGAAAGTCAAAGAGATTGATAGCCTCAGACAATACTGACTGTTCAGAGAGTGGTCGGTTCATTTTTCGGAAGTTATTTCAATGCGAGTCCCTCGTTACAATACTACCTGATTTGCCTTTCAAGAAGTCCATGTCAGCCCCCAAATGGGCTTGCTCTACGTGCTTGATGTACAGGCTCACATAGCCTCGGTTAATGCCCAAGTCCATAGGTTTCCAATTGGCTCGACGGATGGCCAACTCTTCATCAGATACTTCCAAATTTAAGGTACGGTTATGCACATCAAGGCTTATCCAGTCCCCATTTTGAACCAACCCTAAGGTACCTCCGTCTGCCGATTCAGGCGATACATGCAACACTACCGTTCCATAACCAGTGCCACTCATGCGCCCATCAGAGATACGCACCATGTCATGAACACCTTTTTCCAATAATTTTTTCGGAATACCCATGTTACCGACTTCTGCCATGCCTGGGTAACCTTTGGGGCCAACGTTTTTGAGTACCATGATGGAGTTTTCGTTCACATCAAGTGCAGGGTCGTCTATACGAGCGTGATAGTCTTCAATCGTCTCAAACACAACGGCTTGGCCTCGGTGCGTCATCAGAGCTGGTGTAGCCGCCGAAGGCTTCAAAACGGCTCCGTTGGGAGCTAAATTGCCTCGCACCACCGCAATGCCAGACTCAGGCTTGAAGGGGTTTTCGAGCGTTGCCACAATGTTTCGGTCAAATACCTCAGCATCGGTGCAGTTTTCGCCCATGGTTTTGCCGTTTACAGTGAGGGCATCGTTGTGAATGACGCTGGCTAATTCTTTGATTACTGCTGGGAGGCCTCCTGAATAATACAGGTCTTCCATAAAATGCTCACCCGAAGGTTGGATATTGGCAAGCAACGGAATATTTTGAGAGTATTTATCAAAATCATCAATGTTTAGCTCTACACCCATGCGCCCTGCAATGGCCAGCAGGTGAATTACAAAATTGGTAGAACCACCAATGGCAGCATTTATTATAATTGCATTTTCAAATGCCTTGCGAGTCAGCACTTTAGAGAGCGTGAGGTCTTCTTTCACCATCTCTACAATACGTCGCCCTGACATCTGAGAAATCACCTTTCGGCGAGCATCTGCTGCGGGAATAGCGGCATTATTGGGCAGTGAAAGCCCCAGTGCTTCAACCATAGTAGCCATGGTAGAGGCCGTACCCATCACGGCGCAATGACCCTGTGTGCGAGCCATACACGCCTCAGCTTCTACAAACTGTGCTTGATTTATTTCTCCTAATTTATAAGCCTCAGCAAAACGCCATACGTCTGATGTGCCAATGTCTTTGCCTCGCCAGTGTCCTTTGAGCATGGGCCCGCCCGAGATCACGAGCGTGGGCAAGTCCACACTACATGCTCCCATCACGAGCGAGGGCGTGGTTTTGTCGCAGCCACACAGTAGTACTACGCCATCCACAGGGTTGGCACGGATGGATTCTTCTACGTCCATACTCGCCAGATTGCGGTAGAGCATGGCGGTGGGTTTGATGAGCGTTTCGCCCAACGACATAACGGGAAATTCGACAGGAAAACCACCGGCTTCGAGTACACCTCGCTTGACGGCTTCGGCCAAATCACGAAAATGCGCATTGCAAGGCGTCAGTTCTGACCACGTGTTACAAATGCCAATAACAGGGCGGCCATCGAACAAGTCGGGGGGGATGCCTTGGTTTTTCATCCAAGCCCGATAAATAAAGCCGTCTTTACCAGTTTTTCCAAACCAGTTTTGCGAACGAAAAGGAGAAGATTCTGACATGATAAAATAAGTATAAATAGTGAATAGCGAGCAGTGGGTTTACTGGTCGCTGGTTTTAGAGGTTTTACTTTCAGATACCCTACCTTTCGGACATTTGCTTATATGATGTGAACAGCGTAAGGAGAGCACCCAAACATACAAGAAATTTTGGGATGATGAAACGATTTTCTTAACTTCCCAACCAATTCAGGCACTAATTCACCATAATTTTTGGCTGGTTCTATTGATTATGAAGCATTTACAAAATTCTTTACTATGGAAAATACAATTCTTTACAAAGCTAAATTCAATCCGCTTATTCGCCCGTATCTACTGGTTTATGTGTCGTTTTTCTTTTTTATCTCAGTGATTGGCATTGTGCTGTTGCCTTTTTGGTTTTTGGGTGTGGGGCAATGGTGGAGTCGTCATTACTTCGACAAATTGGAGTGTGAGCTTTCTGAACGATCATTGCGCTTCAAAAAGGGGATTTTAGTACAGGTCGAAAAAACCATCCCCTTAGAAAACATCCAAGATCTTACTTTTATAGAAGGGCCACTCTTGAAAGCATTTCATTTGTGTATAATCAAATTAGAAACAGCAGGCCAAAGTGCAGGTGGGGCTAACCACATGCAGTTGATTGGTATTATGGATGCTACGGAGTTTAGGGCGATGGTGCTTTCGCAACGGCAAAAGCTCATGGATAAACAAAGAAATAACACCACTACTCCCGATGCCGAACAGACCGCCTTGCTTCGAGAGATTCGGGATGTGTTGGTGAAGATACAAGAGGGAATGGTATTGGCTAAAAAAGAAGACCTCTGACAATTTTTGTGGTAAAGCCTGAAAGTTACCGTCAGACGGAGTTGCCCAGACCTGCGGTATCACAAAAACTGTGAAAGAACGAAAAAAGATTAAAGAATTGCCACTAAAAAGAATCAAACTTAGCTTATGATAAATTGGTATCACAAACCCTTTACTGAACTTACCCCCCACGAACTCTACCAAATTCTTCGCCTGCGTAGCGAGGTGTTTGTAGTAGAACAAAACTGTGTCTTTTTGGACATGGACAACAAAGATGCTAATTGTCAGCACTTTATGGCGTGGGGTGAAGCAGGCAATTTGCTTGCCTACACCCGCATTGTGCCGCCGAGCATTTCTTATGACGAACCTTCTATTGGGCGAGTTGTTACAGCCCCAGCAGCAAGAGGCCTAAAAATTGGACGAGAATTGATGCAACGTTCTATTGCACTTACACATGAGTTGTATGGTATTCGGCCCATTAAAATAGGTGCGCAAATGTACTTGCAGAAGTTTTATGAATCGTTGGGATTTGTGCAGTCGAGCGAGATGTATCTCGAAGACGACATCCCACATATTGAGATGATTAGGGCTTGAAAAAGTCGAGAAAAGTCGGAGGAGTCGGAAGAGTCAAGAACAGTAGAGAGCGCTGGTTAATTGCTAATTGTGTCAAAATCAACATCTTCATAAATATCGTGAACAGGCAATTCGCAGCCTAATGAGGATAGTGTTACAATTCCATCAGCTTGGTCAATTATTTCCATTTCCCATTTGTGGCTGTTAATGCGGCGATATACCACTACTCGTATTTCGGTTTGGGATATCAACACATATTCTTGCAAGGAAGGAAGGCTTTGGTATTCTTCTAATTTTTCGGTTTTGTCAATAGATTGCGTGGATTTGGACAATACCTCCATCATCACAAGAGGGTTCGTTACTTGGTGCTCCGAAGTCCTGCTTTCTACATCTTTTTTCACCACCAAAATATCAGGCATTCGAGATTTCTCTGCCCACTCAATCACTACTTTGGTAAGTTGAGAATACACTCGATAAGGTTTTCCCTTGAATAGAATACCCAGTAAAACATGAAGGTTTGAAACGAGAATATCGTGTAATTGGGTAGGCATCGGAAATTGGGCAGTTACTTGATTAAGGTCAAAAGATGGGCTTAATACGTAGTCTAT
Organism: Spirosomataceae bacterium; assembly: GCA_044228045.1. GTDB lineage: Bacteria > Bacteroidota > Bacteroidia > Cytophagales > Spirosomataceae > JAXLVB01. The sequence goes on along the minus strand of JBGAVQ010000061.1, from coordinate 19,141 downwards.
CAGTGACTCTTCCACAGGTTCAGGGGACTCAACTGCAAAAATTTGCCCATGCGCATATTCAAACCGCCCGGGCATCCGATCCGTGAACTCCACGTACTCTTGCATTGTATAGGTTTTGAGCGCAATCATTTCTTTAGATTTTTGGATAAAACTACAAAAACTTTTGCTTGCTCACAACTTCCTAAACCTCAATATTTTCTGAAAAGTAGCTGAACTAATTTGTACTAAGTATAGACCCGAAGCAAGCGACTGGATGTCTATTTCGGCTTGTGATGAAGAAAAACTTGCCAACGAAATCCGTTTGATTTCTCGCCCTAATATGTCTAAAATCTGAATGGTTCCGTTGGTTTCAAACTCTTTTTGCCAGGCAATGGTAAGGCGATTTTCAGCAGGATTTGGGAACAACTGGGTAGTAGGCTCAATGGTAACGGCTCTTATTCTTCCCAAGTTTTTTTGTCCGTCAGTAGCGTATTCCCAAAGACGGTAATAGTTTGTTCCAAACAGTGGGTTTTGGTCAAGCAATTGATAATCATGCCGTTGTGCCGTTGTGCCGTACCCATCTATCTGTGCTATCGTTTGCCAGGTTTTTAAGTCTTGACTTCTTTCAATCAAAAAAAACTCGGTATCTTTTTCTGATTGCGTTGCCCAAGTGAGTGCTACACCCTCCTCTACAACACGAGCATTAAAAAAAATCAATTCAACAGGCAAATTACAGGCTTCGGTGGTGCGAATCACGATTTTGGAGGTATAGGGTTGTAGTGTGATAGAACCACAAAGTGCATTACCGTCCAGGTCGTAGTATTTGGTAGAACCATTTCCTAATTGTACTGTAACAACATCATCGGTTTGGTTCATTTTTAGCTCCGAATCATTCTGCCCCGATGTCCAACTATAAGGGCTACCTATGGTGTGGGTGTCATTGGCGGTATTGCTCTGCCAACTATTTAGGGTGTAGTACGATGGTGAGCCACTTATCATACGCAAGGCAATTCGGTTGGCGTTGTAAGGATGAAAATAATAGTTGTAGTCAATGGTGCCAAAGTTGAAACCTGGACTCGAAGCACTTTCGGTTTGGCGCATGATAACGGCAGAAGAACTCAGGGCAAAAAATACATTGTTCTGAATAACATCGTCATGGATGGCAGTAGGGCGAGAAGCACCGTTTAAATCTATCAAGAAATTAGTACCATACACAACATTACGTTGAACAGTATTGTTGTTAGTGCCGCCATTCAAGAAAAGTCCTTTGGGGGTTTGGTCAAAAATCGTGTTGTCTTCAACAGTAATGTAATTGGAGTCAAAATCAAGATAAATGCCAGGCGTGTTAAATACATTAGCATAATTACCCATGCCTTCGGTATTACCGTTGCTTTCGGAGGCAAAGTTGTTCCGAAACGTAACATGATGCGACTGTCCCCCAAAAGTTTTAAGAGGTGCACCGTCGTTAAGTAACAACATGGCGTGTTTAACAATGTTTTTTTCAACAGTAATGTAGTTACCATCAGCCGAAATGCCACAATAGCCTGTGCTGTCAATGTTATTGTGGTGAACGGCACAATTATCCACAAAATTTAAGGCAATAGCCGAGAAGTTCGTTTGTCCGCCAATACCGCTGTTTCGGTATTGCCCTATCCGCCTAAAAGTGCTATGATGAATGGTAACATTGCCTCCATTGCTTATGTCCACACCATGCCCATCTACTGCTCTAAAAAAACAATTGTTGATTTGGTGGTTACGTCCGTTGCACTGTATGCCGTGGTTGTACTGTCCATAAAACTCACAATTGTTGATTACAACGCCTGCACTCGAGTTGCTTGTAATCCACACGCCTGCTTGGTATTGCTTATGAAAGGCTAAATTCTGGATAGTGATGTTGCTGGCGTTGCTATTGATTTGAATACCCGCCACCCAATCTTGCACCGAGACTTCGCAATTGGCAGCGTTGGGGTCTGAACCAATGTAATAAATCTTTTGTGCCGATGTGTCGTAATACCATTCTTGGTCGGTATCTAACAACTCAAATTTATCATAGAAAAAATACCCAAAACCTGCAATGGCAGTCAGCGAAGTGGGCGTTCCATAGGTGATTTGGCCAGCTGTATAGGCTGATACCGTTGTTTTTTCCCAGCTCCACTGACTGGTACGAACGCAAATTTTTGCATTGTTCCAATAACCAGAGCCCTCTGTAAGTTCAGCATCAGAAAACCCGAATCTACCATTAGGCGTATCTAAATAACGGTAGCTACCATTGTTTGGAAAGCGAGCCAGGGTCATTTCGTAATGATTTACAAAGAAATTCTTGACTGTTTTAGTAACAGTTGCTTCATATTTTCCACTTACTAAATTCCAGCCTGTTACTTGCTCTGCACCGCTTATGATAGGCTTTGTACCTGAGCCGTACGAATCGAAAGTAATATTACTTTGAGTGACTGTAATTTGCCCCCGAAAGGTATCACCAGCTCTAAAAAAAACTCGATCACCGCTGCTAAGTGAGGTCATGTTGAGTTTGTCGAGTGTAGCCCAAGGTGTCGATTGTGAGTTGATTGTGTTGTTATTATTGCCAGTAGAAGAAGAGAAGTAGTAGTCTGTGGCAAAAAGATTGTTGATTGTGCACCAACAAGCAAAGAGGTATAGGATTTTCATGGCATTGGCTGAGTAAATAGTTGGAGAGGTCAGCTTAATGTCGATTAGATTATTGAATATCTCAAAAGTTTAATCCTGTTTTTTCCGTATCATTGGCAATTCAAATCAGCCAATCAACCCATGAACCTCTCGCACATCATTAACCAATTAGCCGAAGACCGTGAACAGTATTTCAATGCCGTGAGTCCGCCCATCATGCAAACAAGCAATTTTGTCTTTCGTGATTTTGCTTCGATGCGAGCGGCTTTTGAAGACGAAATGTCTGGCTACCTCTATACCCGTGGCCTCAACCCTACTACTGATATTCTGCGTAAAAAACTGGCAGCACTTGATGGTGCCGAAGACTGTCTGGTACTCAATAGCGGGGCATCGGCTATTTTTTGTGCCGTTGTACCACACCTCAAAGCTGGTGACCACCTCATTAGCGTGCAAAAGCCTTATACATGGGCGTGGAAGTTGTTTGACAACATCTTGACCCGATTCAATATTTCAACTACCTATATTGATGGAACCAACATTGAGAATTTTGAAGCAGCCATTCAACCCAATACCAAGTTAATTTACTTAGAATCGCCGAATTCAAATACCTTTGAACTACAAGATTTACAGGCAGTTGCGAGCCTGGCAAAGAAAACCAATATCATCACAGTTGTTGATAACAGCTACTGCACGCCCCTGTACCAACGTCCACACGAGTTTGGGATAGACCTTAGTTTGCAATCAGCTACCAAGTACATCAGCGGCCATTCCGACACCGTGGCAGGAGTGATTACTGGCTCAAAAGCGATGATTAAGAAGATATTTGACCACGAAGCCCACAATACTGGTGCCTTTGTTTCGCCATTTAATGCTTGGCTTTTGTTGAGAGGTTTGCGTACCTTACCGATTCGCTTGAAGCACCTTTCGGAAAGCACAGAAAAGGTGGTCAATTTCTTAAAAAGTCATCCCAGCATTGAGCGTGTGTATTTTCCGTTTGACCCTGACTTTCCACAATATGAATTGGCAAAAAAACAAATGACTGGGGCTTGTGGCTTAGTGACGATTCAGTTAAAACCTACTGATTACCAGAATATTGAGTCTTTTACCATGTCACTTCAATACTTTTTGATGGCAGTGAGTTGGGGTGGACATGAGTCGCTCATTATACCAAAAGCAGTAGGTATTAAGCCTGAAAATTTTGACAGCACCAACCCCGAACATCATTTGGTGCGGCTCTACATTGGTTTGGAAGAAGCTGACTTGCTAATTGCCGACTTAGCGCAGGGGTTGGAACAATTAACGTCGGCGAGCAGTTCCACTGAGGGTTAAACGCCAGACGGCAAGTCCTCGCCAACGTTAGGTTTATTTCCCCTTCACATACTCATAAATGAATTCCGACACCTCAGCAATGGCTTTTTTGCCTTCGGCTTCGTTTTTGAGTTGTTTTGAGAGGATGACCAACACATACTTTTTTCCATTGGGCAAATAAACGATGCCCGAGTCGTGGTGAACACCTGTAATCCAGCCTGTTTTGTGGGCTACTTTTACATCTTTTGGCAAATTAAGAGGAATGAGGTCTTTGAATTTCTGGTCTAACAAAACCTTAATCATTTCATCAGAAGCCTTTTTGCTGACTACTTTTCGCTGGGCTAATTTTTCAAAAATCAGCATCAAATCATAAGCCGTCACAGCGTTATTTAGCCCCTGCCGAAAGGCTTTGGTGTCTTCTACACCTCTCAACACTTGAATATCCTTTGCTCCCAGTACACGCATGAAGGCGTTGGCATTTTTGGCATCAACCAAGTCAATCAAGATATTCGTAGCGAGGTTACTACTGACCGTAATCATCTGATAAACAAGGTCATAAATTGTCATTTTTTGCCCTATTTTCTTATACATTCCATCGGCACTATCGTCTGAAATATCCAAACCAAACGGACTACCATCTACAATACTTTTGAACTCATTTTTGACTAAAATGGAATCCGTCAGCTTAAACTTCCCTGCCTTCGCTTGCCTGTAAATTTCCATCATCACGGGGGTTTTCATGGTACTGGCAGCATGAAAAGATTCTTTTTCGTTGAACAACAGCATTTCGCCTGTTTGCAAGTCTTTAAACGCTACAGCAAAACGCCCTTCTACCTTAGCAAAGCGTTCTTGCGCTTGGCGATTGAGTTCGCTAAGGCTCATTTGGGCGTATGATTTTGTACAAAAAAGTATTGAAAGCAGAGCGCAAAGGGGTACTATTTTCATGAAGTGATGGATCTAATACGACAAGTTTTTGAACACAAAAGACACCTGTCTTAGCAATGAAGTCATCACTAAGATAGGTGTCTTTTACACTTCTACTAATTTTTGGCGTTCAATTGCCAAATCATAATCCATTTGCATCCGAAGCCAAAACGCTGCATCTATTCCGAGTGCTTTCTCCAATTTTAGGGCAATTGGAGTCGTTATACTTCGTCGGCCTTTTATGATATCTGAAAAATGAGACGGATACATTCGAATATCCAATGCAAAACTGGATTTTTTAATATCCCGTGCTTCTAATTCTATTTCTACTATTTCGCCTGGATGTGTTATGATGACAGGATGTATCGCATGACCATCTTTACCAAGCACTTTATAATTTCTCATAAATGTATTTTTTTCTTATCCTTCCACCACCGCCGTCACCTCAATTTCTACCAAATAATCACCATCAATCAGCGCACTCACTTCGAGCATACTCGTAACAGGACGAATATCTTTGAAGAACTCGCCATGCGCTCGCCCAATGTCTTCCCAACGGCTGATGTCGGTTACAAATAGGCGGGTGCGAATTACGTCTTGGAGTGTTGCCCCGGCTTCTTGAAGAACCCTTTCTATTTTTTTTAAGATGCAAATTGTTTGGGCATAAGGGTCGTCTTTGCCTACCACTTCACCGTTTTCAACAGCCACCGTTCCAGCTATTTCAATAATGTTGCCGATACGAACGGCTCGGCTATATCCTACTATTGACTCCCATTTTGAGCCAGACGAAATATTGATGCGTTGTTGTGGCATTGTGTAATTTTTGCGTAAAATGCTATTTATCTGATACTTACCTTAGTACGACATTGTCTCTTGTCAATTCCATTGCGGCTCACCTCTTGCCATCTCTTGTCTTAATAATCATCAATGAAAATTCATATTTTCCATTGTGACTAAGCAGGTAGAAAAACCTACCAATAAGGTCATAAAAATAGAAATGAGGAAACCGATAGCCTGATACGATTTGCTTCGGGCAAAACTCACAATGGTTAGTACGAAACAAATAAAGGCATGTAAGCCACTAACAAAGAAAAAAACAATCGGTAGTTCGTCTTTTTTCATAGCAACTGCAAGGAGCAAATAATAAACCAGCATAATGCCCAAATTGATACCCATCACCCGAAGGGCATCTTTCATTGAAGGTTGGTTTTCCATAATAGATTGAGGTGGTTAAACAGTGGTTAAATTTCCTCTGAGTTCTTCTAAATACGTGGACTTTTCGTCTCGATAAAACAAGTTCATTGTTTCAAATGGTACAATCTTGCCGTCTTTGCTCACAATATGTACGCATGATTTTTTGATAGCCCGCACATCAAAGTCATAGGCATCTATAAAACGCATGATGATGATACGGAATAGATTTTGATAACCCAAGTTTTCGGAAACTTGTATCTTGGGCAAACAACACATAATTTCCTGCAATTCGGTGGTGGCGCATTCTACCGAATTACCTGTGCTGAACAGCCTAACCATGTGTTCACGAAGTTTTTCATCTTGCTCATATACAATGGTATTGCGTGAATTATCCAACAAATCGTCAGGCTGAATAAAGCGAGTGAGTGGAAATACCTGACCGTCCAGTTTTAAAGCATACGCCATTGCCAGGGCATCGGGGTTACAAGGAACCGGAATGATGTCGTTAGGCTGAAAAATGTTGGTTTGGTTCAAAATTTCCGTGCGCACATCTGTAAGCGTAAGGCGGTCAGTGGCTGGGTTGAAGTTTTCTAAACGCCCTGCCACTTGTGTAGGCTGAAACGTTACCCCACGCACACAAGGTTGTTGAAGCGCAAATTGAATAATCTCCCCGATTTCGTCATCGTTTAAGCCTTTTTGGAGTGTAACAACGAGCGTAGTCGAAAGATTATACTTGTTCAAATGTTCCAATGCCTTCTTTCGCACGTCTCGCAAATCGGCTCCCCGCATTTGTTCCAGCACTTCTTTTTTGAAAGAATCAAACTGCAAATACACCTCAAAATCAGGCATATAGCTCGCCAGTCGCTTAACAAATTCTTCGTCTTTGGCAATACGAATGCCATTGGTATTGAGCATCAAATGCCGAATAGGTTTGGTTTTGGCGATGTCTAAAATCTCAAAGAAATCAGGATGAACGGTAGGCTCTCCCCCCGAAATTTGCACCACGTCAGGTTCACCTTCGTTGGCCACAATGAGGTCTAACATGGTTTCTACTTCGGCTACGGTGCGATGCCGCCCATAATGCGGCGACGACATGGCGTAGCACGTGGGGCAAGTGAGGTTACAGCGGTCGGTTATTTCTAATACCGTTAGGCAACTATGCTGTTCGTGGTCAGTGCAAAGCCCGCAGTCGTAAGGGCATCCATAATGCGTGCGGGTGTTAAACTTATGTGGCATTTCGCTCCGCTTGGCGTAGTTGCGAATGCTCCGATAATAGTCTATGTCGGTAGCTATCACCACTTTTTCAAAGCCGTGTTCGGGGCAACGCTTGTGCATAAAAACCTTGTTGTCCTCAAAAACAATTTTGGCATCTACCCGCCGTAGGCATGTAGAACAAAGACTAAGCGTAAAATCGTAGTAGATGTAGGGGCGTTCGAGGGGCATGAAACACATTATTTGGGATGCGATGGTAATTTTCAAAAAAATCTTCAGCCTTCCAAACAAACTTATACTTGATTTAGTGAGCGGTATTTCGCAAGTTTACCCCATCATCCTCTAAACATCTTATTTTATGCCGCTTATCCTCACCTTGCTTGGTATTGCCACGCTTGTTTTCTTGATTGCTTTCATCAAATTAGACACCTTCATTTCGTTTATGCTCGTCAGCATTGGGCTTGGCTTGGCGTGTGGTATGGACATCAAAGCCCTTACCGACTCACTCACCAAAGGCATTGGTAGTACGCTCGGATCGCTGGTTATTATTATTGGTTTTGGGGCCATGTTGGGTAAGTTGGTAGCCGATAGTGGGGCGGCACAGCGCATTACGCAATCGCTCATCAAACTTTTTGGTATTCGTAACATTCAGTGGGGTTTGGCACTGGCGGGTTTTATTGTGGGCTTGCCTTTGTTTTATAATGCTGGTTTTGTGATAGTTATCCCACTTATTTTTTCGGTAGCTGCGGCATCGGAGTTACCCCTAATGTATGTGGCCGTGCCTATGCTGGCTTCGCTGTCGGTAGCACATGGATATTTGCCACCACACCCCTCCCCTACCGCCATTGCTAATCAGTTTCATGCCGATATTGGTAAAACACTTGTTTATGGCATTATTGTAGCTATTCCGGCCATTATTGTGGCTGGACCTATTTTTGGGCGAACACTCAAACGCCTCAACCCACAACCAGACAAGACTTTGTTTAAGAACAAAGAATTTACTGATGCCGAAATGCCAAGCCTCGTGGTGAGTTTTGTAGTGGCCTTGTTGCCTGTTTTTTTGCTAACTATTGCCCCTCCTATCAAGTCTTTATTTGCCACCGATTCGTTAATTTATAAATTCTTTGCACTCATCTCAGACCCTTACGTAGCCATGCTAATTTCGGTATTGGTAGCACTTTATTTTTTAGGACTAAAGCGAGGTCAAAGCATGAAATTTACCATGAAGCAGTTAGAAGAGGCTTTTAAAGGCGTGGCTGGCATCTTACTAATTATTGCAGGCGCAGGTGCACTCAAACAAGTGCTGGAAGACGGCGGTGTGAGCAAATACATTGGCGAGCAACTGAGTGGTTTGCAAATGTCGCCGTTGGTGCTGGGCTGGGGCATTGCGGCCATTGTGCGGGTGTGTGTGGGTTCGGCTACGGTGGCGGGTTTAACTACGGTGGGCATTGTGATGCCCATTGTGCAAGGCAGTGCCATAAAGCCCGAATTGATGGTGCTTGCCATTGGCTCGGGTAGCCTCATGTTTTCGCACATCAACGACGGTGGCTTTTGGTTGTTCAAAGAATATTTTAACCTAACCATCAAAGAAACCATCCAATCGTGGTCTATTATGGAAACCATTGTCTCCATTGTAGGCTTATTTGGCGTATTGGCGTTAAATTTGGTAGTGTAAAGCCTAAAACAGAATCAAAGAATATTCAGCCCTTCGGTGCAGACCCTAACACATGTGTCTGCACCGAAGGGCTGAACTGTTTATTTACCCTTGTACTGCACAAAAATATTGATCCAAATTAGTCGAGCGAAACGAAAGAACAAAGGCATCAATAAAAAATAGAGTGGAACAAGCACCACAAGCACATGAATAACCTCAAAATTGAGCCATACAACAAACACCAAAAATGACGATAGCGTAAGTAGCACATAAAGCACATAGCTTACATACATAGCCCCAAAGTAAAAACCCGTTTCTCGCTCCAACGATTCGTCACAAACAGAACAACGAGGATTGATATCTCCAAATTTAGTAAGATTAAAAGGGGAGTATTTGAAAAATTGCCCTTCGTGACAACGGGGACATTTGTTCAAAAAAACACTGTATAATTTTGAGCCTTTGAGCATAAGATGTAGGTTAAAATTAGGAGTCACAAATTGTACTATTTATAGAATCGAGTAAAATCAATTTTAGTTCCTTTGCTCAATAAGTTGTGTAGGCATCCAAAATACCCGCCAATAATACACCAAACCTGCCAAACACGCTAATTGAATAACAGAAAGGCCAAATTCAAAAAAATAAACAGGCTTAATAAACTCCGACAAGAACCGAAATAAAAGGTAGCCTGATAGATAAATTTTGAACCGGCTACCATTTGATAAAGTTACTTTTTTTTCGATATAAACAATTGATAACCAAAGCAATGCCAAAAACAAAATCTCGTATAAAGGGGCTGGATGCCGCCTAATACCATCGCCAAAATCAATAGCCCAAGGCAAGGTAGAGGCTATGCCATGCGTGCCATCATGAATACCTTCGAGAAAGCAGCCGATTCGCCCAAGAATAGTCCCGAGCATCATCGGGAATACCATTAAATCACCTGATGAGGTAATTACTCCCAATCGTTTTTTAGTAAATTCTACCCCAATTAACCCTCCTAAAAAGCCTCCAACAACTGTTTTGTTCCCCATAAAATAAAACGGAAAGTTGCGCCATGTCATCATTTGCCAATAAGTTGGGTTTTCGAGAACACCTAAGACATGACCGCCCAGAAAACCACCTGCTGCCGCTCCCACAAAAATCCAAAGCCGATGTTCGTCTGAAATTAAATCTTGTACATTTTTTCTCAAATAAAGATAATACCGAAACCCCACCGAATAGGCCAACAATTCGCAGATAAAATGTAGATGAATCTGATTTTCGCCGATAGGTATAGTAACTGGAAAGGTCATAAATTATGCTTTTTCGACACTTTATGGTTAAATAGTGAAGTGAAGTAAAATGAATTTTATTAAAAATTTCAGTTTTTGTCTTTTTCTTTGGTCATTTGTACATTCAAAGGTACTTCATAGCTGTACCTAAAAGAAACAGGCCTGCCAATGGCAAGCCCGTTTGCTTAATTTTTAACCTATAATAAAGATAAACTTATCTTGATGAGGAAACTGTCAAAACAGTTTCCTCTTTGTTTTTTGCGTGTTTGCAGCCAAGCCTTTTCTACTGTGCATTATCTGCTTTTGCCCGCAGAATTGCAAAATCACCAATTTTCTTACCTACTTGCAAGCCGACTTCGCAGTCAATTCGATAGTGAATACCTCCATAAACCCTTGACTCTGAGGCTTCTTTGGCTCTGGCATTAAGGCGGTCAGTTTCTGATGGAAACAAATAGCTTAACACTGTAGCCCCTGCTGCTGAGAAGGTAGAGTGCCCTGAGGTATAAGATGGGAAATTTGGCAAACCAATCGTTGTTTTAATTACATTGTCAATCTGAAATGGCCGTGGTGTATAGTAATAAAACTTAGTATCCCAGCAACTAATGCCCGCATCTTCTATCGCTGTGGCTAACAAAGCCATGGTGCGAGCTGTTCGTAGTTCGTTTTGTAGGTATTTACGAGCCAGCTCTGAAGCTTCACGATTCCAGTGGCCAGGAGGTGTATATGACCCCACCCCATCAGACCAATAAGCAGCTATTTGAGCTTGCTCACGAGTCAAATTTTTAGCCACGCTTCGTAACTCGTCCATATCTTTGTTAAATTCGGCACTACCCACTGCGTAAGGAACACCTGGACGAACGGTTACTTTTTGGGCAGCGGTCATATTCCATGGCAATACATTGCCAAAATTAGGCAACATGGGTGGCCGAGCCGGAATGTCTTGGCTTTTCCACTCAGTTACTAAGCCTCGGGTTTTGGCATCGGCAATGAGGGTAGGTACCAGGGCTTGGTTATTGGCTGCGCCCATGCCGTCGGTGCCAGCTCTTGCCATTACTTTGGCGGCTATGGCTTTGCCCAAGGCATCGCCTGCGGTAATGTCGGAGCGAACATTAGCACCTGCCCAAAGTCGGGCGTTTTTGTGTTCTTCCAATTTTTCGGTCAAAAATGGTACTTCGCCCGGAAACAGCCTGCGTAAAGCATCAAACGAAGCGGCGGCTACTACGGCATCTTCGGACGGATACGATGGCATATCTAAAATAGGCACCAAAGGTTTTACACTTGCATCTACCTTAGAGGGAGCCTGGCGGTTGTATTTGTATTTATAGCTCCAAGTAGCAACCAACGCATCGTACTGGCACACAGCCAAGTACGCAAATGCTCGAGACGCATACGGCGGATTACAAAACGGGAACTTTGGATCAGCAAGTGGATTGGTTGCATCTGGAACGGGATACGCCGATTTTTCATAGTTGTAGGCGGGTGGCAAATTATATTTTGCTGCTAATTCACGGGCTATTTCGCTCCAACGATATACCGCACCCGCACTCCAATACTTAACAGCAGCCTGTTGAGCGGCCGTCAGGTTTGCCGAAAGGCTTTTTAATTCTGTCAACTCAGCCTGATACTCAGTAGAATTGCTTGCTTTGGGAGCATCTAAGGCTACTTCATCAGGTTTTGTCAAGATGTAAGTTTTCCATGTTCCGCCTGCCACATCAAGGTTGGTTGGTACAATAGCTTGTAAGTCTGTGAGTTCAATGTCCTTTTCGCACGCATTAAACAACGAGCCTGCAAGCACCAAACACAAGGCTAAAAGACTGTTTTTGAGAATATGTTGAGATTTCATGTTTCTGAAAGTTTATTTCTTTAATTGAACTGTGTATTGCACGGCCACCATCAGATTGGTCGCTTCACCAACGTTGCGGCCATCTAATACCTTGCTGTATTGACCTGCCAGCGTGAAAATACCTGCATTGGTATGCAGGTTAAATTTCGCCATTGCCCCTGCTGAGGTAGCCATCATTTTATTGGTCATAAAGGGCATATCTTGGCGGCGAATGTCATCACCCGACACACAGCTAAAATAGTCGTAAAAGCCCTCTATCTGGAAGTATTTGTTTAAAAAACCAACTCGACCAGTTGCATCTACTACGTCAGGAACAGGCACTACGTTGGTTGGATACATCTTACCATCAAATTGATATGAGTCTTTGTCAACGGTAGCATCACCTTTGGCAGTGTAGCCTGCTTGGCCTGTCAAATAAAAGCCTGGCTTGGTTTTCACATTCAATACACCTCGAACAGAAGCTGTTTTTGCTCCCATTCCTATAGCAAACGGAAGCATTTCATTTTTGTAATTATGAGTTGGTAGTGAGCCACCTGCGGTTACAAATCCTGCTATTTCGCCACCTCCGACTTTAAGGCCAAAGGCTTTGTATTTGAGCCAAGCCGAAAAATCTTGTACGCCTTTGTGGCCTGCCAATGAGCCATTACTGGCTTGTGTCCATACATAAGGCACGCCTACAATCACGTTTAGCTTTTCAGAAATGCCGTAATTGTTCATAAACATTACATTTTGCCCTGTAAAAGTGCCAATGTTCTCGTTGTTGCGGTTCAGTGAACCTTCCCAGTAGTGGTCCCATTTGCTTTGTCCATACGAAAGAACTGAACAGCTCCATCCTTTACCCATCATCAACCCGTCGGTAGGCGTTTGAGCCAAGGTGACTGTTGCGCTGAGGATACATAATAAAAATAGTAATCGTTTCATGGTGTTTGTTTTGTCAAAGTAGGTTTGATTTTATTCGTTTATTTGCCTTGCCACAGCAAGGTTGGTTTATGAAAATGAGCCCATGAGAGCCAGTATTCTTGATATGCTTGTACTCGATTTAGTTTTTTGCCTTTCAAAGCACCCTCTACACACCTGCCTTGCCAGTTCCATACTGAGTTGGTTGACTTATCACGAAGCCCTCCGCTGGCACTATCTACCTCAAAGTCAAGCACCTGATTGTCTATTTTCCGTTCAAAGGCATGAAACGAAAAGCCATCAGTTTCAATACCTACCAGTATGGCTGTTGAGGCAACCACATCGTTTAGTAAACTAACTTTTTGTAATTTTTTCCATTCGTAAGCCTTTGCTTGTTTGTTGACTGTAATGCCCACCACCCAGCTTTTTCGCCAAAACTTGTCAGGGTTTTTGAGCGAATCCTCATCTTTTCGTTGGCGGCGGTCATATCGCTTAAGTTGGTCGTATTCTTCTAAATAGGCCGAATCGGGTTGTAAGATGAGTGAAGTCGGATGCTGTTGAAGCCAGGTTTTGAGAGGCATTTGTTCAAAATCAATGTCTTTTAACTGGCTCCCTTTGAGTTCGCCAGTTACGGCTTCGCCAGTGGCCTGATACCACCACGACTTGGTGTCAGCATCTTCAATCACAGCATTGTAGTGCCTTGCTCCTACCAGCCGGAATGACTGCAATTTTCCATTCACAACTGGGCTATACACTCGCCCTGTGCGGCACATGGTGCAATAAGTCACCAAAATAGGCTGTGTACCAACAACATCCTGAATCTTATGGTGATACCCTACATAATTAACAGGATACGCCTTGGCATTGCCATCATAAACTAAGCCTATAACCAACAGACTATCAGGAACTTTATTGTCGTCGGCACTTTCAAAACGGATATGTTGAGGTTCTTCAAACATCCGCTCAGCTTTGTATTCAACATCGCTGAAATAAAAAAGTCCGCCACAAACTACAAGTGTAGCACCAGCTGTGATGCGTAGCCTTTTTGAACCCTTAGTAAAAACAAACCATGCTGATGGCACAAGGCAAAGTAAGCCCAACACCCGACAAGGTAATATAATGGATTGGAGGTAATACGTGAGGGTGATTACCTCCAAGTCTTGACTACCTGGAAATGGCATAAGCAAATAGGCTTGCACCAAGCTGGGAAGCATAAGTAGGGCAATACCTATCCAAAAAAATCTTGTTGGCATAAGTTGTGTATTGAATGTAAGCGATTGATAATCAACAAACACTAATGAACAATCCTAAAACCAACGAGAGATATTGGCAGATATCAGGTAATCAGCAAAAGCAGCATCGCCGTGCCTCACACCTGTAGGGTCTTGGCGGTCTGAGTAGCTTTTGATGCGGTTGCGGTACATTGCCACAGGAACCGTAGCTGCCGCCGAAAATTTGCCGTTCATATAAGCAATGCCTGGCTCTACCGAAGCAATATAGCCTGGACGACGAAAGCCATCGCTACCACCAAACACATCAATGGCTGGAACTCCTTCAACCCGGCCACCTGCCATGAGTGAAAAGCCTTTGATAGGCAAAGCATAACTCACGCCCAAGCGTCCTGCAAATTGGTCAGACACCGAGAAATAGGCCGAAGGCTCTGTAGAAGTGCTTGTTGGGTCTCTTTTGACACTATTTACTTCTTTGGGATTGAACAGGTAGAAACCATTGTAATACAGTGTCAGCACTTTACTTAATGCAAAATAACCTTGCAAATCAACATTGAAACCAACTGCGCCGTCGCCCAATTGGATAGATTGATCTACTGGCTTGCGAATGGTATAGTCTTTCTTCTCTTTGTCTAATTTGTGAAAATCGCCTTCTACTCCAGCATCACCCGTAGGCAATTTGATGCCTGCTCCCAATGCAAAGTTAAAGCGAGGTGCTTTGAGTGGATCTTTAATCCAATAACTTGCCGAAATACGCATATCTCCAATACCTTGCGACTTGGTATGGAATCGCTTTTGTTCAGGATTGGCGGTTGTGCTGTTGCCGTAGTGTTCATACAGCGAAGAGCGGTCATTTGATTGAAGCGGTAGGTTAATTGACAACGACAAGCGAGGATTAACCATGTAGCTTAACCCAAAATCCATGGCGTGTTGGTCGTTAATTACTTGTGTACCTAATTCAATGCGTTGTTTTTGCTCTACATCACCCACAAAGTGACGGAATGAGTTAAAATGCCGGTAACCAATATTTACTTGCCAAGTACCGTGCTTTTGTTTGAAAAAATCAGCAGAACTATTGGCATTAGGTGCAGTACAACTCATGTGGCGCACGGCTACACAGCCTTGCGAAAAAGCAATATTTAAAGTAAGAAAAAAGAGAATGGTGAGAATATATGTCGTTTTCATAAAATCACGTGATTGAAAATGATTGATTATTAACGATTAGATGCCAAGCCCCGATTCGGACACAGTATTATGTTAATCTGTTGATACAGAAAAACTTAATACCAAAAATCCAACTCTTTGAGCAAGTACTATCTAAAAAATTTGAGTAAAAACGAGAGAATCAGCATCAAGAAGCACAACGAACAAACGAATGAATAGAAAACATCTATGCATAAACGCTTAGTCAAACGGCAAGTGCCTGACCCACAAATCAGTGATGTGATAATCCCAGAAAATCAATCATTAAACCTCGGGAGGAGGCGAAAACGAGGAAAGAGTGCTAATGTAAGAAGCAACTGAATATGATGGAACAGCCTGTACATCACTATCATTCAGCCAAGTGAAAGCTTCTGTCAGTTGCGTTTGAAGCGGTAAATAGTCTTTAATAAGATTCTCTAAGAATTTAGCAGCTTTTTGGTGTGTACCCGACGAATCGCCAAAGGTCAATTGCACTACTTCGGTAAGTTTTTGAAACAACTGCTTTTGCCCATGATCTTTTACACAAACTAAATGAAGTGTATCATTCTGGACTTTCTGTTTGAACAAAGTATAAAACTCGCCATTGTGTTCAAAGCGTCCGTCCACACGCTCATAAGCAGTCATATTTTGCCAGTACGGGAGGTTGATTGGAATTTTGACCTCAAACAACTCCTGCCCTTCAACATCTTGGTTATCAAGGCGTTGCTCCATGTCTTGTCGGGCGTGCCATTGCATCCCCATATACACGGGGTAATGCCCCAGCATATTAAACAGGAGCAAAGCAAGCAAGCCGATGGCAGTGAGTTGGCGCATTGATTAAAGTTTCACACCACGAAAGTAATACATCTTCAAAAATAAATACAATTTCTATGCCAATAAATTTTATAAGTACCACCACGACTGCACTTCTTTCCAGTTGATAGTGTGGTAAATATTAAGCTGGAGCAGGTTAAAAAAGCGATATTCTTGCTTATTGTTTCTGATAAGACTCTGGTAGCAATAACCAGCCTCAAATCGGGTTCGACCAGTATTATAACCCCCACCTACGTGCATCCAATTTTCTGAAAGTATCGTTCCGTTTTTGGCACTTACAGGGCCATTGGTAGCTCCTTTAAAATACAAAAAGGCTTCGTTGGATGCCGCTAAATAGAATCCTTTTTTCTCTTTTGCAGGGTCGTAAAGCGGATAAGTTACCCAAATTTGGTAACGAAAAATATCGGCCTCTGAATAGGTATTAGTCTGTAAATTAAGGGGATAGCGCAATTCAAAACGTCCTCGGTGGGTTACAATAAGGTCTCTGGCTCGATGCTGATAACTCACTTGTGCCAAAAATCGGTGTTCGTTTTCACGAATCCCAAAAATATTGTGCCTACCAAAGGCATATCCTCCTGCTATAGTAACTTGATGGCTGGCTTGATACGTTAGTAAACCAGTTGCCACCAAGTGAGTATGACCCGCTGGAAAATACTTTTTTTCGATGGTTTGCCCCATCAAACTTATGGCAGAAGTAGCATTGAGGCTGTAGCCAACTTTCCCTATCAATTTACCTGCCTGCGAGTAGCTTGGTGAAAGCCCAACAAGCATTACATTTTGAGAGAAAGTATCACTTGCAGCCAACAAGAAAGCCAATAAAAGGAGAGACCACCTCATAAAAATAGCGTTTGAAACTATCAAACGCTACCATCAAGAAATGTGCCAAATTAGTTACCCTTCCTCAACACCAACAAGCCCAGTAAGGTAATTAATCCATTAAGAATCAGCTTTTCAAAACCAATCTGATAACCACCAAACCACGCCGCAGAATTTGTAACAATCACATAGGTAAGCACGGGCGATACTACACAGACCAACGGCACGAGCCTATCACGCACTGGAATTTTGGTATAAAGTCCAAACGCATATAGCCCCAGCAACGGTCCATACGTATAACCTGCAATATCAAACACCGATGCAATAACCTCTTGATTATTAAGGCTTTTAAAAATAATAATCACAATCAAAAACACGACCGTTAGCCCCAAGTGAACCCGATGTTTGATTTTTTGACGTTGGGCTTCGGGGTACTGCTCAATATTCATAAAGTCCACACAAAACGAGGTAGTGAGTGCCGTAAGAGCCGAGTCTGAACTGGCATAAGTGGCGGCGGTAATCCCCAATAAAAATGTAACCGCTGCCAAAGTACCAAACTGATTACCCAACGCCAGCATAGGGTACAAATCGTCTGTTTTAGCAGGAGGCTGAATCCCCATTTTCTCGGTATAAATGTAGAGCAGTGCACCAAGGCAAAGAAAAAGTAAATTCACAAACAACAATACGGCATAAAACGAAAACATATTTTTTTGTGCCTCACCGATGTTTTTGCAAGTTAAATTTTTCTGCATGAGGTCTTGGTCAAGTCCTGTCATTACAATAGCAATAAAGGCTCCCGCCAAAAAGTCCTTTACAAAATGGTGCTTATTGGCCCAGTCCCATACAAACATATTAGAATAAGAACTCTCACTTACTGCCGAAACCATTTCGCCTACGCCCCAATTCAGTTGCTGGGTTATGAGAATAATAGTTAGAACCAGTGCCGTGAGCAAGAAAAAGGTCTGGAGCGTGTCGGTAACAATGATGGTTTTGACGCCGCCTTTGAAGGTATAAACAAAAATGAGTGCCATGGCAATAATAACGGATACCTCAAAGGGTACTCCCAGCTTGTCAAAAATGGCTAACTGCAACACTTGAACCGCCACAAACATCCGCACCGCTGACCCAATGGTGCGAGAAAGCAAGAAGAACCCCGCACCCGTTTTGTAAGACCAAAAACCGAAGCGTTTTTCGAGATAACTATAAATAGAAATTAGGTTGAGGCGATAATAAAGCGGCATCAGAATGGTAGCAATCACAAAATAACCAAGCCCATAACCAATCACAATCTGAAAATATGAAAACTGTGTTTTGGCCACAGCCCCTGGAACAGAGATAAATGTAACGCCCGAAAGAGAAGTGCCGATCATACCAAATGCTACCAAATACCACGGCGACTGACGGTTGGCTGTAAAAAATGTATTGGTATCGGCACCTTTGGCAGTGAAGTACGACACCGTAATTAACATAGCAAAATAAAGTACCAGAATGGTAAGGGCGAGGGTAGTGCTCATGCGATAAAGATTAAAATTAAGCGTGCAAAGTACAGCTTTTAGAAGATTTTGCGAAAAATATTCGTTGCCACCTGAAAATCAGAAGATTACTCTACAATCCTTCAAAAATGGCGATTTTGAGGGTATTTTCAACAAAACAACACAAATTGATAAAATTTATCATTAAAATTTTGCAATTCTAAGAATAAATATAGCTTTGCGAAGAATTCGTTCTTGCCCTTAAAAGTTCTGCTGAATATCACAAATTTTACCAGTAAAAATTATCCATTACGTTATGGGAAAAACTATTCATCTCAAAAAAGGGTACGATATTAAACTCGTTGGCAACGCCCAATCTACCATTAGTCAGCTTCCCATTTCAGATATTATTGCCTCATCACCTTCTGATTTCCGTAACATTATTCCCAAATTATTGGTACAGCAAGGAGATGAAGTATTGGCAGGACAAGCCCTATTTTTTGACAAAAATCAGCCCGAAGCAGTCTTTACAGCTCCTGTCAGTGGTGAAATCGTTGAGGTAGTGCGGGGCGATAAACGACGCATTCTGGAAGTTCGCATTCTGCCCGATAAAGAAATTAAATATACCCAATTTACCAAAGCCAACCCCGCTGGCCTTAGCCGAGAAGCAGTTGTAAAACAGC
>JBGAVQ010000427.1:0-2890 GCA_044228045.1 Spirosomataceae bacterium | reverse complement strand
AATATAGGTGGACATTCCGCCTGCGGTTTGGGCTAAGCCGTATCGCAAACCTATCCGGTACGAGTTGTAACGCAAATAAGGTGATAGCGATTTATCTTGTCGTTTTTTGTCTTGTTAAGTTTCTTGGTATCCAATTCGCACTTGTGATTTTGCTACAAAACTAACACTAACCAAAAAGCATAAAAAGCTAATTTTCAATATTTTATCCATGTTTTTTGTCTTTTATTTGCGCTGGCTGGGCAACCAAACATTTTATAGAAATCAATTGGCTTTCAGGTAACTGGACTGGCTAAAAACAGCCTCAATCATGCGATTCATGCTGGCTGTATCAAAAATACCACTTCCTCTGATTTGAGCATTCCACAATACCCTGAGTTTATTGCCATTTTGGGCGGCATTTTTTAGGTCAAATACCTCAACATACCAGTAGTTTTCGGTTACTTGATAAAAGCTATAACTATACGGATTATAAAAACTGCTACCGCCATAACCCCAGGTACTACCCCAACCTCCTGAGCCACCCCAAGCCAAGGGATCCCATAGTGGATTGTAGTTAGACGAAATACCAACTTGGGTATTGCTGACACGGGCCACGTTTACGCCCAAATCAGGATTGCTGCCCCGAGCGATTCGGGTAAAGCCTCTTTTGGTAAGGTTTGTGGCTATTTGACTCGTAAAAACCAACTCTTGTGGCACTGCTGAATAACTTGCTCGGCTGTTGGTAAGTACCGCCACGGAGTCTGACATACTAAATGTTTTGTATGATGCAAAGTTGGCAGTTTGGTCATAGTTGGTGATAAAAACCTGCGAGTCTTCTACGGTTAAATCTTTGAGTGGGTCGGGGGTGCAGGCTTGCCACCCCAACAATACCATTACTAAGGCTATACTCGCTATACCTTTGGTGAAAGAGAGATTCATTTGTATCATGTTGAAAATGATCTATACTTGATTATTACTATAACGCAAATGCAGGGTATTTTGGTTTTAAACCACTCTTCAAAAATATTGTTTCGGTTTTATCGTTCCCAATTGTAAGAATGACACTTTCTTTGTAAAAAAGTTGGACGGTGGACTATGAAATTTTTGATTGGATTTATCTTGCTGGTTGGAGTAGCCCAGGCGCAGTCTAAGTATGTAATTGGCAGGGTATTAGACCAAAGCACAGGTAAAGGTGTTGAATTTGCTACTATTACCAATCAGCAAACCAAGCAGCTGACTCGAACTAATGAGGAAGGGCGTTTTCTGGTATGGGCTTCTGCTGGCGACTCTATCATTGTGTCGAGTCTTTCGCATGGCCGCATGGGTATTAAGTGGGACGGTATCAACAAAAACCCGCTTTTGCTAATGAAACAACAAGCTATAGCGTTACAAGAAGTTTCGATTATTTCTAAAAAGCCTTCTACTGTTCGTAAAGAAATCCAACAGTACCTCAACGAACCCAAGGCATCCCTAAAAATGACAGGTGCCGAAGCCTTAGACTATGCCGCTGGCGGGTCTGTAATTAGTATGCTCTACGAAATGTTCAGCAAACAGGGCAAATCAAGGCGAAAATTGGCAGTATTGCTGCAAGAAGAACGCCGAGATAAGCTCATCAATTTTCGGTTTAATCCCCAGATGGTTGCCCAAATTACCAAACTCAAATGGTACGAAGTAGAGTCGTTTATGTACTATTGTAGCTTTACAGATGATTTTGTACTGCGAGCCACCGACTACGAACTCACCCATCAGATTTTGAAATGTTTGGATGAATACAAAGCCCTCAAAGCCAAGTAGATACATTTTCGGCATTTATCTAAATGCTACATTGACAGACGCTTCTTCATCTCATCAAGCATGGCATCGGTAAAGTCGAGATGTGTTACAAACCGCACCAAATCTGGCCCGAAGGTAACGGCCAAGATGCCTTTTTCGGCTAATTGTTTTACATAGTCTGCCGAAGAGCAATGCTCTATTCTAAAAATGACAATATTGGTATCAATTGGAAAAATTTCTACGATTTCGGGTCGGGTTTCGAGCATCTTGCCAATAGATTTGGCTCGTTGATGGTCTTCTTTCAATCGTGCTACATGGTTATCAAGCGCATAAATGCCCGCTGCGGCTAAAAAGCCCGCTTGCCGCCATCCACCTCCAAATCGTTTGCGTACTCGGCGAGCTTGTTTGATAAACGAGTGGCTACCCAATAACAATGAGCCTACCGGACACCCCAAGCCTTTTGATAAACAGATTGAGATTGATTCGAACAATTGGCCGTATTGCAATGGGGTCTCGTTGGTTTCAACTAAGGCGTTAAAGAGCCTTGCTCCGTCTAAATGAAGTTTTAAGCCTTTTTCGTTACAAACTTTGCGAATATCCTCAATATCAGTAAGTTGATAATAGCACCCTCCGCCTTTATTCATTGTGTTTTCGAGCGAAACCAAGCGACTGAGTGGCTGATGGATGTCTTCGGTATTGTTGAAACTCGCCGCCACTTGGGCCGCCGAAAGCCGCCCTTTGCTACCCTCTAATAACTTGACTGACGCTTGTGAATTTGCCATGGTTCCTCCACCTTCGTAGAGATAAATATGCGATAGTTTGTCACAAATGACTTCGTCGCCAGGGTGGGTATGTACCTTGATGGCCAGTTGGTTGGTCATGGTACCGGAGGTACAAAACAAGGCGGCTTCCATGCCAAAGAGGTTTGCAGCTTTGGTTTCAAGTGCATTTACGGTAGGGTCATCGCCAAAGACATCGTCGCCAACTTGGGCGGCAAACATGGCTTCCATCATGCCCTGAGTGGGCTTGGTTACGGTATCACTACGGAGGTCAATGGTCATGGGTATTGGGTATTGGGTATTGGGTATTGGGTATTGGGTATTGGGTATTGGGTATTGGGTATTGGGTATTGGGTATT
>JBGAVQ010000426.1:0-2912 GCA_044228045.1 Spirosomataceae bacterium | reverse complement strand
GCCATTTTAGAAACAAATACTTCATCGGCTTTGTAGTAAATAAACTCTTGGTACAATTTTCGGCTCAAAAACTGAGACGTTTCGTTTTTGGTGAAAATAATATCCACAATTTCTTTGTAGCCAAAGTTTCCAGTTTTGCCCAAGAATGTTTTATTGGTATTATCAAAACGGGTAGAATCTAACTGGGAATTTAGACCATTCACAGTCCAACCTGTTAAGGCTTTGGCCGCTTGCTTAATGTCTGTTTCGGTATAATTACCAATGCCCAGCGTAAATAGCTCCATCAACTCACGTCCATAATTCTCATTCGGAACATTCTTGTTGTTTTGCCGCCCGTCTAAATAAATAAGCATGGCGGGGTCAATGGTTACGTCTTTGGTTAGTTGGCGTAAGTTCCCAAACACATTTTTACGAAACAAGTCTTGCTGTTTGTACATGTGCTGAGGATAACTAACCTTTGAGCGCTGAGAAGTGTAATGGTTGTGTAAAAACAGTACCATTTTTTCTTGCATGTTGGTACCTTGATTGAGCATCAGGTTATACCACCAGTTTGTGAAATCACGGTATCGGGTGCCTTGGTTAGGGTCGTTAGCAACGGGGACTTCGGTTATCCAATCTCCTGGCGGGGCTGGAAGCGGCTTAGTGGCAAGCAATTCTTTATCTACAAACTCTTCGAGTTTGAGGTAAGAAAGCGCAACATCTAAGTCTTTTTTGCTGTAACCAATCAACGTGCGAGATAGCAGGTGCTTGGCAGTATCACGGTTCCATAGTGGCATGGTCGTGCAAGATTATAGTTAAAAGATTGAAAACAAGCATTTTATAGCGGAAAAATACAACTTATTTTTTAAATATGCAAGTATTTATTTGTCTCTAAAAAAGTTGATTTATTTGCCCAAGCCTTGAATTTGCCGCTGTGTTTCTCCAAAAATAATATTTTGCGCTCCTGCCAAAAAATCATGCGGAAAGCCCAATTCTATTTTGCTCACTTCGCTGAGTTGGGTTATAGCCTCATCCGAAAGTTTGAAAGATAAACATCCGAGCGAATCTTCCATTTGTTGGGCTGTACGAGCCCCTACAATGGGTATTATGGTCTGATTTTTTTGAAGTAACCAGTTCAAAGCAACCTGAGCTGGACTTACGCCTAAGTCTTCGGCAATAGAAACAACTACTTGGGCTATCTGGGCGTTACGCTCATTGATTCTGATACTGTTTTCGGGCACTCTGCCTTTTTCGCCTTTGAGGTATTTGCCCGACAAAGCACCACCAGCCAAGGGTGCCCAAGGCGTTACGGCTAAATCAAAAGCCTTTGCCATGGGTAGCAAATCTCGCTCGGGGGTGCGCTGAATCAGGCTGTATTCAACTTGTAGCGCCACAAAACGACTCCATCCACGCCAATCGGCTAAGGTATTGGCATGAGACACAATCCAAGCTGGCGTATCCGAAATGCCAATGTAATGCACCTTGCCTTGGCTCACCAAGTCGTCGAGGCCCCGCATGACTTCCTCCACAGGGGTTGTATTATCCCAAGCATGTACCCATAGCAAATCAATATGGTCGGTTTTAAGTCTTTTCAAGGATTCATGCACTGAGCGCATGAGGTTTTTGCGGTGGTTTCCCGAAAAATTAGGGTCACCTTTTCGGTCAAATAAGGTGTATTTAGTAGCCAATACCCAATGGTCTCTATCGGCAGCTATAAAATCGCCCACCCAACGCTCAGCAGTGCCTTCGGTATAACGGTTGGCGGTGTCAATAAAATTACCACCAGCCTTGGCATACGCCTCGAAGATGGCTTTTGAAGTGTCGTAATCAGCACCCCAGCCCCATTCAGTACCAAAGGTCATTGTGCCCAAACTGAGTTCGGTAACTCGCAATCCACTTTTCCCAAGTAGTCTATAATTCATCGGTTTTGTCAAATAAAAAGCATAAAAAACGTTCGCCCAAAATTAATGGTGCGAACGTACAAATTTTTTCAAAAGTTTCAATCTCAAAACTTCACTTTACATCCCTGATGCAATGACTGTGTATTCGTCAAAAATATCACGAATGGCTCGCCTAAGCACACGGTTGTTCTCATTATTTTCTCCGATTGGAATACCAGAAGCATAGCCTTGCCATACAATGTTGGAGTTGGTATTGTCAATAAACTGAATCAGCAACGTACCATTTTTGAAGCGATAGGTGGCTTTGGCATATTTTTGTTCGTCGTCTTTGAGCCATTTACGAGCACGCAAATCGGGTTGATAATAGCCTTGAAACTTAAAATTATCGTCGTAAAATGTTGAAATCACTAACAAATCGGCGTTATCTCCCATTGTTTTGTAGCCCCTTAATTGCATTTGTTTTGCAATTTCAACGCCAACTGTGGTGCTGTCCCATCCTGCCTTAGAGAGCTGCGAATGGTCAAAGTGCCGCCATGTGAAATTATGAAATTTTTCAAATTCGGTCAGAAAAGAATAATCTGACTCCACTAAGTATTTCTGCTTTACACAAGACATCGAAAGCAGTACAATAAACAGGTAGAAAACAGCTCTCATAGATAAAAATAGTTAAGGATGTGTAGCGTCAGCAAAGTAATCAATAATCCATTCATTCACAAGTCTTTAACAAAAATAATTATTGATTGTTCGCAAATAAAAAAATAGAATACACCAAACGAACATAGTCATTCATTTAACCGCTACCAACTTCTCTAACTATATCTATCGTTTCGCCAAGGGTACGCTGTGTTTGAATACCCTCTTTCTTCCCAAAATCCTAATTTATTAGCCGACAAAAATTCAATTCGTTTGATCCATTTAGCACCTTTCCAAGCATACAACTGTGGGGTAATCATGCGCACTGGCCCGACGTGTTCTTTGGGCAATGGCTCGCCATACACTGTATGAGCCAAGAGTACGTCGGGTTTCAGGGCC
>JBGAVQ010000425.1:0-2920 GCA_044228045.1 Spirosomataceae bacterium | reverse complement strand
AACTGCGGACAGGTGGCCGAGTATTGGCTTGTCCAATAGTCGGCCACTTTTTGTTTTTGACTAACAAATCTCTCATTAAAAAGTCATTAACAGCATTTGTAGTAAAGATAAGCTACTTTTACAGGTCTAATTTCTCATTCAATTTCTCCATGAAAACACACATTTACAAATTGCTTTTATTGTTGTTTTGGATTTCGCCTATGCTGGTAATGGCACAAGGAAAAAGCTACGAAATCAAGGTTAAAATTAAAGGCTATAAAGATACCACTTGCTATTTGGGGCATTATTTTGGCGATGCTGAAAACTTTTACATTCAAGACACTGCCCGTTTGAATAAAGACGGTGAGGGGATTTTTGCCGGTGACAAGCCTCTTAATCAAGGGCAATATGCTATTACGTTTAAGAGTAAAGCATTGTTTGAATTGGTAGTAGCTGATGACCAAACTTTTTCAATAGAAACCGATACGCTCAATTATGACAAATTGACCAAAGTGACTGGTTCTGAGGAGAATGAGTTGTTTTTTCAATTCAGAAAATACAATCGAGAAAAACAAGAAGAGTATCAAGAGCTGGCTGCTGTTTATAAAGTAAAACCAGATGAAGCTACCAAGCAAAAAATGATAGCTTTTGGTAAAGAGATGAATGAACACAATGAAAAGTTTTTGCAAGAAAAGGCCAAATTTCTCTTTGCTAAAATTGTTGCCAGTGCCCAAGAGCCTCTTATACCCGAATCGTTCCGTAAAAATCTTGTCGGTAAACCCGATTCCGCTAATCAAGTGTTTTATTATTATAGAAATCACTATTTTGACAAACTTGATTTGAGTGATGAACGGAGTTTTCGAACCTCATTTGTGAAAGGTAAAATCAAGAATTATCTTACGAACCTTACTGTTCAGCACGACGATTCTATTGCCAAAGCAGCTGATTTAATTATTGGCTTGTCAAAGAAAAATACAGAGATGCGTAAGTTGTTGATTTGGCAGATTATGAATAAAGCCGAGCTACCAGATTCGCCTGTTGCGCCAGATGGTTTGTTTCAATACATGGCTAAGAAGTACTATGCCGGTGAGCCTGCCATGTGGGATACATCAACGATTCGCCTTATTACTGAACGTGCCAAGGTTACAGAGGCCATTATTATGGGGAAAAAGATACCCAATATGCACTTGACCGATACACTTGGGCGGGCATTTTGGCTGCAGCTCATTCCTGCCAAATATATGTTTGTGGTTATTTATGACCCTAATTGTAGCCACTGCCGAGAAGAAATTCCTAAAATTGTAAAAATACATGACCAGATTAAAGCCCAAGGTGGTGTTGTTGCGTTGGTGTCTGGTCCCAGAGACGATAAAGACTGGCGTAAATTTATCCGAGAGTTCAAAACGCAAAAATTCATCAATGGAATAGATCTTCATATTAACCCTCAGACCAAAAAAATAGAAGGACACACCGACTTTGAAAAGCAGTTTGGCATCAATGCCTACCCACTCATATTGGTGTTGGATAAAGACAAAAAAATCATTGCAAAGAGGCTTCCATCCACAAGTTTTGTTGATTTCTTGACATTTCTGAACAAACAAGAAGCACAAAAAAATAAGACCAGCGCAGCAAGTAAGGTAAGTAAATAAGGGTTTGTTACTATCGAGTTACTGTTTTATGGAATAGCCACGTGCCACAAGCAGTAAACACTGTCGGTTCTCTATCGTAGATAAACTTGGTTCTTCTACGATTTCAATGAAAATCTTGATTCGACCAGTACCGATGCCATCGCTACAAGCAATGGCATCAGTTTTTTTGAGATAAACTAACGAAAAATAATAAGTTTTAATAAGTGTTTTTTGCTTAAAAAGGAATGATATTTATTAACCAATTATCTACATATCAATCATTTGGCTTTGTGCTTTATGTCATTGTTAATCAATTAGTTAATAGGTTGTTTTGAGGAAAGTTTTACTTAAACAACCATTCTATGAAAAAACTAATTTGGTTATTGATATGCATAACCAGCGTATCAATTGCTCTGGCACAACCCAGTAATCAGAAGCTAACATACCTTGTATATGGAGGTATCAATGGTTTGTATATCACCAATGAGCTGCCTATTTACGATACACAATATGGTATAGGTTGGACAGTAGGTGGGGCTGTTCGGTTTGGCAAAAGAATATTTATTCAAACTGGAATAGAAGTAGCCAATCAGCAAATTACAATGGCTGCTCGTGGTGCCGAAAACACCGTAGTTAATAATGCGCCACTCACTTTGCAAACGGTTCAAGTGCCTGTATTGTTGGGGATTAAGCTTGTGAAAATTAAAGGCGATTTTGCGAATATTCGATTGATGCTTGGTGGAAAAGCAGGTTTTGTAAATCCTAAAACAAATGTGTTTCAATTGACAAGCCAGCATTTTGAGAAGCCACTCTTGATGCCATCGGCAGGGTTTGGTTTAGATGTTTGGCGAGTTGCCGTAGATTTAAACTATCAATACGGAGGCTTAACACCTGTTTTTAAGAACTATGCTAAAGATGCCCAGTGGCATGGTGTCACAATTTCGGCAGGGTTTAAAATTTAAAAATACATTGCTTTGGTAAACACCAGAGATTAGTTTGGTCAACTGCACATCCCTCCGTTTGATAGAGTGAATTTCTGTCAGACGGAGGTTTTTTATGTCTAAATCAATCACACACAAAAGGTATATAGAAATTAGAATCGAATAATCCTGCTCGAATCTGTAGATATATTGACAAAATAAGTGCTGTTGATTAAGTCGTTAGGATATACATACCAACCCCTATTTGCGTCTAAGTCAATGCCTATTGTTCTGTAAAATGAATACCAAATCAATAGTGAGCAATACCAGCTTCTATTATCTTGTAGCTGTTTGCTTGAGGGTATATTTTTGAGACTTCTCCACGAAAAATAA
>JBGAVQ010000060.1:0-23528 GCA_044228045.1 Spirosomataceae bacterium | reverse complement strand
ACTAATTTGGGTAACGCCGCCCGAATTTCAACTGAACACAATCCATTGACTTGGGATGACATTACTTGGATAAAATCATTCACCAGTGTACCTGTTTTACTTAAAGGAATTTTACACCCTGCCGATGCCGAATTAGCCATTCAAGCTGGTGCAGACGGTATTGTGGTCTCTAATCATGGTGGCCGTAACCTCGACACCGTGCCTGCTACCGCCGAAGTAATGCCCCGCATTGCCGATCAAGTAGCTGGCAGAATCCCCTTGTTGATGGATGGTGGTATTAGGCGAGGTACAGACGTATTAAAAGCCTTAGCAATGGGTGCAAATGCCGTCTTGGTAGGTCGTCCGATCTGTTTTGGGTTGTCGGCAGGAGGAGCCGAAGGCGTAGCGAAGGTGCTAACTATTCTACAGAAAGAATTGGAAATGGCGATGGCTTTAACAGGAAAAACGACTCTTGCAGCCATTGACAAGTCTGTATTACATTAGTCAAGAAAGTCGAGGAAGTCGAAAGCGGGTGGTGAGATGGGATAGTGGGCAGAGGGGGTGGAATTTTCTTGTACTGAAATAGATTTTCAGAAAAAGTTAAAATAAATTCCACACTTGACTCTCTCGACATTCCGACTTCCTTGACTGCGATTGACTTTTTAAACGAATCTTGACTCCCTCGACTTTTCGACTGTCTTGACTATGCTCGACTTCCTTGACTCTCTCGACTTTTCTTGACTAATAATAAAAAATGAATCGTTTTCAGAACCAAACAGCTATTGTAACAGGAGCTGGGCAAGGCATTGGCTACGAAATCTGTCGCCAATTGACCTTATCAGGAGCCAATGTGTTGCTCAATGATATAGATGAGTCGCTGGCTCAAACCGCTGCCGAGCAGATTCGGCAGTTGGGTGGCTCTTGCCAAGCTGTTGCAGGTGATTCGTCGGATGCGGTTTTTATTCAACAAATGGTTCAAACCGCCGTTCGACTTTTCGGACGTTTGGACATTGTGGTAGCCAATGCTGGCATTACGCTTTTTGGTGATTTTTGGGAATACCCTGCCGAGTCGGTGCGGCGAGTGATGGAGGTGAATCTGCTGGGTTCGTTTTTGCTGGCGCAAGCAGGTGCTACGCAAATGCGAGTGCAAGGCACAGGCGGACGTATTTTGTTTATGTCGTCGGTGGTGGGGCATCAGGCACATCAGCATTTAGCTGCCTACGCCATGACTAAAGCTGGACTTGAAATGCTCGCCAAAAATTTAGTTATCGAATTGTCTCCTTACCAGATTACGGTCAACTGCGTTGCCCCTGGCGCTACACTTACTGAGCGCACCACTGATGACGCTGATTATCAGGCCACTTGGTCACGCATCACGCCAATGGGGCATCCTGCTACACCCGCAGACATTGCCAATGCGGTCTTGTTTTTTGTTTCGCCAGAAGCCAAACACATTACTGGGCAAAGTTTAGTGGTGGACGGCGGCTGGACGGCCGTGAGTCCATCGCCTTATTGAGGTCTTGATAAATATGATAAATAGCGATCGCCCTATTTAGTTTTAGGTTAGACCTGATGACCCACAATACCCAAAAAATAATATACGTCGCAGCGTGTTGTGGAGTTATGAATTATAGAGAAAGGGTAGAGCCAGAATTTAATCAAATACAAAGCACTGATTATCAAATAAGTAATGAATAAAACCTAACAGATAACCGTGATTTTTCATTTAATCCCAAGAATTTTTCCAATAATTGTACCCTTTAAACGTTTTGATGCCATCAGAAACAAACCCAATTCAATGAAAACAAACTTTTTAAAGACTTTCGTAACTGCAAGTCTCACCGTTGCCAGTCTAAGTGTTTTTGCCCAGTTTACGCAAGACCCGCTTCCTTACGCCTATGATGCGCTTGAGCCGAGTATTGACAAGATGACGATGGAAATCCACTACAGCCGCCACCATAAGGCTTATGTGGATAACCTCAACAAGGCCGTTGCCAATACCGACATGGCCAAAAAGAGCCTCTATGACCTCCTAAAAGACGCTGGCAAAATGCCCCCAGCTGTGCGGAACAACGCTGGTGGTCACTGGAATCATACTTTTTTCTGGACTATGATGGGGCCAAAAGCCGGCGGTCCTCCTACGGGTGAGCTTTCAAAAGTGATGAATGCCACCTTTGGTTCTTACGACAAATTTAAAGAAGAATTCAAGAAAGCTGCCGCTGCTCGTTTTGGCTCAGGGTGGGTTTGGCTTGTGGTAAAAGACAAAAAATTGGTCATTTCATCAACCCCCAACCAAGATAATCCCTTGATGGATGTTGCCGAAGTAAAAGGCACGCCTATTTTGGGCTTAGATGTATGGGAACACGCCTATTACCTCAAATACCAAAACAAACGCCCTGACTACGTGGACGGGTTTTGGAATGTAGTAAACTGGGTAGCCATTGGCAAACGGTATGAAGATGCGATGAAGTAACGCCAAGGTGCAAATTGCAAAAATGCAAGGCACAAAGCACAAGTATAATCAGTAAAAAAGGTTCGGGCTGAGAGGTCTGAACCTTTTTTGTAACTTTGGTTTGTTTTCTTCAAGGAGTACCCATAAATTTATGAATAAAAAGAAGGGCAAGAATTGACTGTGTCGAGAATCTGAGTCAGCCAATTCCTCAACCAAACCGAACAAGCTATACTTGAATTTCCACCACGAGGCAACGATACGTACTTTCGGTTTTTGGTTAATAAAGCTATTTCATACCGAGGGGTACTCCATAAAATAGACCAAGATTTAAAAGAAGAATCATGAATACAAAAGAAGCTTTTTGGTGGTATCACAGGCAAATCGAAGAAGCCATTACGCCTGAATCGAATAGAACGATTGCTCAGGAATATCAAACTTACTATCAGAATGCCTCCGAAGAAGAAAAAGGAGAATTGGACAAGGCTTATCAGACCATGTTTTCTGCGCTAAAAGAAAAAATGGCAGCAACCGACAAAATGATAGAAACCTACCGTAATCGCTTTCCTGAGTTGGCATAATGGATACCACCCTCAAAATCAAGCTACTAAACGAACTAACGACCTTGTTGGGCGACCGTGTTTCTGATAGCGAAACCATCCGAAACGAACACGGCGGCGGCTTTACTTACCACGAAAATAAGCCGCCAGACATTGTAGTATATCCGCACTCAACTGACGAAGTAGTCAGTATTGTAAACTGTTGCAGCCATCACAATATCCCCATTATTCCTTACGGGGCGGGCACTTCTATTGAAGGGCATATTTTGGCGATACATGGCGGCGTTTGCATAGACCTCCAGCACATGAACGAGGTACTTGAAATGAATCAAGCCGACATGTACGCTACCATACAGGCGGGTGTAACCCGAAATCAGTTAGACAACTTACTGATAGACAGCGGCTTTTTCTTTCCGATTGGGCCGGGGGTAAATGCAACCCTGGGAGGCATGGCAAGCACCAGGGCATCAGGCACTAATGCGGTTCGTTATGGCACCATGAAAGACAATGTATTGTCCATGACTGTAGTGCTTGCCAACGGGCAAGTTATCAAAACAGGTAGCAAAGCCAAAAAATCGTCGGCAGGTTATGACCTCACACGCCTTTTTGTAGGAGCCGAAGGAACACTCGGTATTATTACTGAGCTCACCATTAAGCTACACAGCTATCCAGAGCATATTTTTGTAGCCATTTGCAATTTTCCAAGCGTTGAGGCCGCCGTTAATACAGCCATCAAAACCATTCAAAAAGGCATCCCAATTGCCAAAATTGAGCTATTAGACGAGTTGATGATTAAGGCTGTAAACCAATTTTCAGCCTTAAATTATCCTGAACGTCCTACCCTTTTCTTAGAGTTTCACGGGTCTGTAGCTGAGTTAGAAGAACAAATTAGCAAGGTTCAACAAATTGCAACTGAACTGGGTGCAAGCGATTTTGAGTGGGAAAAAGACAAGGCCAAGCAACAAATCTTATGGCGAGCTCGCACCGATGCCGCTCCAGCTGCGGTAGCCCTGGTGCCAAACGGGAAATTGATGTCCACCGATGTTTGTGTGCCGATTTCGAGGTTGGCCACTTGCATTACCGAAACCCAAGCCGATATTAAAGCGTCGGGGTTGATTGCGCCAGTGTTGGGTCATGTGGGCGATGGCAACTTCCACTTGGCAATTGTTATTAAACCTGATGATTTGGAGGAACTGGCAAAAGCAAAAAAACTCAATGAGCGATTGGTAATGAGGGCATTAGCCATGGATGGAACTTGTACTGGCGAGCATGGCATCGGTACTGGAAAACTGCCTTTTATGCCCTTAGAACACCACGAAGCCCTCGAGGTAATGCAAGCTATCAAACAAGCCTTAGACCCTGCCAACTTAATGAATCCTGGAAAATTGATTGCTTAATCACAAAAAAACTCACCCAATCGAGCAACTATATGACAGAAGTCATACAAATGAAGCAAATCATCGCCTATTTTTGCGTATAAAATCTTCATCATCACTATGAACGACCAACAACTTTTAGATGCAATCCCTTCGCTGGACTTGGCAGATTTCTTGTCAGGAGACCCTCAGCGCAAAGCTAATTTTGTGCAAGCATTGGGCAGTGCTTTCAATAATATTGGCTTTGTAGCCATCAAAAATCACGGCCTCACCCAAGAGCAAACAGATGAACTATATGCAGTCGTGAAAAAGTTCTTTTTTTCGCCAGGCGAGCTAAAGTTAAAGTACGACATTCCGGGCATAGCTGGCCAACGAGGCTACATTGGTAAAGGCCGTGAAACCGCCAAGGGTTTCAAAGTAGCCGACCTAAAAGAATTTTACCACATTGGACAAGAACGAGCCGAAGGCGATAATGACCCTATCTGGAGCGAATATCCACCAAATTATTTTCCCGAAGAAATCCCTGAGTTTAAAGACCTTACACTGCAAACCTATCACACGCTCGAAAAAGCAGGTAAGGCTCTTTTACAAGCCATTGCGCTATATTTGGGTTTGCCCGAAGATTATTTTGAGGCAAAAGTCAAAAATGGCAATTCTATTCTACGGGCTATTCACTATTTTCCGCTTGACCCCGAGACCGTACAACCCGGTGCAGTTAGAGCCGCAGCACATGGCGATATTAACCTAATTACCTTACTGATGGGGGCTTCTGCCGAAGGACTTGAAGTTTTGCGCCGAGATGGTGCCTGGATACCCATCACAGCCTTGCCCGACCAAGTAATTGTAAACGTAGGCGATATGCTTGACCGCCTCACTAACCACAAACTCAAATCAACCATTCACCGAGTGGTGAATCCGCCTCGTGAAAAAATGGGAACATCTCGCTTTTCGATTCCGTTTTTTATGCACCCCCGCTCCGAAATGGACTTGACCAGTCTGGAATCGTGTATTGATAAAGAACATCCCAAAATGTACGCCGATATGACCGCAGGAGGATTTTTGGAGGAACGATTGATTGAGTTGGGGTTAAAAAAATAATAACGATTAGACAAGAGAGATTGAGAGTAGAGACAAGAGAAACTGCCTTAAAATCAACTACTTAATACAACGACAACAGACAAAAAACAAACAATTAGAGTTTTGGTTGCTAAAATCCTCCTGTAACAATATAGGATGGCAGAAGAAGTTGCCTCTATAAAAGTAAAAATATCCTTAACCAAAGTGTAAACTTTGTCTGTTAAGTTGGAACAATCTCGCATGAATACTCAATTGGCTCGGTTTCAGATACGAGAGGTACAAATAGATGTAAAGAATGGGCAAAACGAGCTAAAAGGCGGAATAAATCTCTTGTTAGAAGAAATCAGAAAAAAGAAATGAAGTACGACTAACAAAAATCATTTTCTTGTATAGATAAATCTCGTTAAATTGCTTGCCTGCTCATTGAAGACATGCAATTTTTGCCTAACCCACAAACCTATTGCGGATTTATAATTTCGGACTCTGGATTGTTGAAGAATACGATACTTCAACAATGAATTTTCGGGTTTTTAGACTAAAAATCCGAAATCCGCCATCGAAAATCCGCAATCCAGAAAACTATGCGAAAAATCAGGTATTTAATCTTCCTGAAAGACGTACTGATTTTGGCGCTGACTTCCTTTGGCGGTCCGCAGGTGCATTTGGCGTTGTTTATTGAGCGGTTTGTTAAAAAACGAGGCTATCTCAAAGAAGACGAGCTGCTCGAACTCAATGCGCTTTGTCAGATTTTGCCCGGACCTACCTCTACTCAAACAATCACAGCATTAGGGTACAAAATTGGCGGCCCCAATTTAGCCTATTTAACACTCATTGTTTGGATTACCCCAGCAGTTGTCATCATGACTGTGGCAGCCTTTGGCATCACGTACTTACAAGACCGTTCGTTGCTCCGATTTGTGCAACCCATTGGCGTAGCATTTTTGATGCACGCTGGCTATTCTATTGGTAGTAAGGTTATTAAAAGACCTATTGGCATTATTTTGATGATGGCGGCTGCCGTAGCTGCATATATTTTTCAATCGCCTTGGATTTGCCC
The DNA here is from genome assembly GCA_044228045.1 of Spirosomataceae bacterium. Taxonomy (GTDB): domain Bacteria; phylum Bacteroidota; class Bacteroidia; order Cytophagales; family Spirosomataceae; genus JAXLVB01. The sequence continues at coordinate 17,030 of JBGAVQ010000060.1, read as the reverse complement.
CATTACGCTTATTTTAGGTGGCAGCCTCACTGCATTTGACTACAAAACACACCCCAAAGAAGCCCACAAAAACTTTGATGTGCCTTGGGCTAACTTCTTTTTGTGGGTTGGTTTTTTTGTGTTTTTAGCACTGTTAGGTCACTTTACAGACGAGCGTATTTTTAGGCTTTTTGAGAATTTCTATCGAAACGGGAGCCTCGTTTTTGGGGGGGGTACAGTACTCGGCCCTTTGTTATTTACTGAATTTGTTGAGTTTAAAGAGTACCTTCGTGCCGACGAATTTTTGTCGGGCATGGCTTTGTCGCAAGCTGTGCCAGGGCCGGTGTTTTCGCTTACTTCATATGTAGGCGTGTTGTCAATGAGAGACTATGGTGTGTGGGGCAAACTGGCTGGTAGTGTAGTAGGAGCTGTCGGTATTTTTTTACCCGGAGCTTTTTTAATTTTCTTTGTCTATCGCATTTGGGGCAACCTCAAAACCTATCGAGCCATTCGAGCCTCGCTCGAAGGTATCAATGCAGTGAGCATTGGCTTAACCCTCTCTGCCGCTATCACCCTGTTAGTACCCATTCTCGAAAAAGGCGATTGGGTAGGTGTACTTACCCTGATAATCACTCTTTTAGTGATGCAATTCACCAAAATTCCCCCTTATTTAATCATCATCATCGGGCTTGGGCTGGGCTATTGGCTTTAAAGTTAGCTACTGGCATTTCAGTTTTTTATTTCTTCCATTCTTCCACAAACTGGCTGTAGCTGTTGCCAATCGGCAATTCTCTGCCTGATGTCAAGTACACTTTTTTGTTTTGAATTGACTGCACCTGAGCATGAGGCACAATAAAACTTCGATGGATTCTACTGAAGTGCTTGGCTGGCAATTTTTCTAACACTCCTTTCAACGATAAAAGTGTTAAGATAGGTCGTGACAATCCATTTACATAAATTTTGATGTAATCGTCCATGCTTTCAATGTAGTTTATCTGATCAAGGTTGATTTTGACCAACCGATACTCCGAATACACAAAAATACACTCAGGAGCATCTGGGCGATTTGCGTTTTTGTATTCAAAAAAATCAAGGGCTTTTTCTACGGATCGGGCAAATCGGTCAGGAGCAATGGGTTTGAGCAGGTAGTCTAATGCCTGCAACTCAAAGCCCTCAAAAGCAAACTTACGGTGTGCTGTGGTAAAAATCACCATTGGCCTTTCGGTGAGCGAGGCCACCAATTCAAGGCCCGTAAGATCAGGCATATTAATGTCCACAAATAGTAAATCTACCTGATTTTCGTGCAGATACGAAACACCTTCAACGGCATCATCAAATGTTTTTAGCAATTGTAGGGCAGGCAGTTGAGAAACATATTCTGCAATAAGTTCTAGGGCCAGCGGCTCGTCGTCTATGGCAACACAGCGTAGTTTCATGGTTTGTTTTGTACTACTAATTTCACACAATAATGGCCGTTGTCAGCACTCACCTGTAACGAGTGTCTGTTTGGATACAAGTGCAAGAGTCGTTGTTCTGTATTTTTTAGACCTATGCCCGTACGCTCTACATTGCGAGGCGTAGCAAAAAGGGTATTTTTACACGTAAAACTAATCTCTTGGTCATTGGCATTAACTTCAATGCTAATCTCCGAGTTTTCTCGATTACTCACGCCATGTTTAAACGCATTTTCTACAAAAGTCATCAATACTAAGGGTGTAATTATCTGATAATCAATTTTTCCGCTTACTTCAAAATCAACAGCCGTCTTTTTATTGAGTCTGAGGCGTTGTAAGTCAACATAGTCTTTTATACACTCAATTTCACTTTGTAATGGCACAAAATCTTCATTTACTTCGTCGGTAACATACCGCATAATATTTGAGAGTTTCATCACACTTGCCGCCGTATTGGGGTTGTTAGTAACAGCCATCGAGTAAATATTATTAAGCGTATTGAACAAAAAATGGGGGTTAATTTGTGCTTTCAAGAACGACAATTCTGCATTTGCTCTTTCGGCTTCAGCACGAAAAACTCGTTTTTCAGTAAGCCGCCATTGTTCTGAAGTCCGCATTGCCATGCCCAACGCCCAAACTGTGCCAAACAAAAATATGCTTATAATGTCTGTTTTGGGAGATTGCCGACTGGGTGGCATGGGTGGTGGCTGCCTAAAATATTGGTTGTCAGGTGGTAGTGCAGGGTGGTTTGGCATCACTGGCGGACGGCCTCGTTGCATTTCAATGGGATGATAAATCAATCGCTCAAAAGGCTGTAAATAAAAGATACTTACTAACCCTATTGCCAAGCAGACAAGGTATAAAGTTATTTTTCTGCGGAAATACAATTGCGGGATTAAGTAGTTGGTGTTGAGGTAAAAAACAAGCATATATACCAACAAAAACAACCAACTACGGGGAGAAATAATGCTGATAGCAAAAGTATCAACACCCGACTGCTGGGTAACAAACAGCAACGGAAGCCCCAAAAACAAGAGCCAGCCTATCACATGAGCCGCAATGGAGGTTTTTTGGGAACGAAACATCTATTTTTTGTCTAATTCTTAGGCTCAAAAGCATTGAAAACACTGCATCGGAGTGAGTTTGATTGAAAGGTAGGTAAAGATAACGGCTTTATTTTGATAAATAATTGGGTGTGTCGGTAGGTACGGGAATTGTGTCGGCAAAGACCTCAACATATTATTTCCTGCATCAGTTTTTGTAAATACTTGACAGTTTGTCTATTTTTCCCCACATTTCGTACCTACAAACAGTAAACCAACCTATGATGCCCATTCCAGAATCTACACAAGGACAACAACGAGTTGTAATTGAGCGTGTTACACCCGAAATTGACGGTGGCAAATGGCCCGTAAAAGCCGTACCCAACGAAGTGATTTATGCCGAAGCCAATATATTCATGGACGGCCACGATAAACTGGCGGCTCGCTTGCTTTACAAACACGAAAAGGATAAAAAATGGAGCGAAGTTACCATCTGGCGGCTCGCTTGCTTTACAAACACGAAAAAGATAAAAAATGGAGTGAAGTAACCATGCGCTTCCTCAACAACGACCGCTACGGGGCCTTTTTCACGGTTGAAAAACAAGGCTATTATCAATATACCTTTGAGGGTTGGGCAGATCATTCGGCCAGTTGGCAGCACGAAATTGGGCTAAAAATCAAAGATGGGCAACATGTCAATGTAGAGCTACTTGTGGGTGCCAACCTCTTAGACGAAATGGCCAAACAAGCCAAAGGTGACGAAAAAAAGGCCGTTCAAGAAGCCGCCAAGCTATTTAGAGACACCAATCGGTATGCAGATGCCGTGCAGATGGCCATGAGTTTTATGATGAACGAATGGGTTCATAAATTTCCTCTCAAGCATCATGTGTCTCGCTATGATAAAGAACTAAACGTGTATGTAGATCGAGAAAAAGCGGCATTCAGCACGTGGTATTCACTGTTTCCACGTTCTACACATCCCGAACCGGGCAAGCATGGCACTTTCAAAACCACAGAGGGCATTTTGCCCCGCTTGGCCGATTTGGGCTTCGACGTACTCTACATCCCTCCTATCCATCCCATTGGCACTCAGTTTCGTAAAGGCAAAAATAACGCTACCAATTGCACACCCGACGACCCTGGCGTACCTTATGGCATTGGCTCAGAATTGGGCGGACACGATGCCATTTTGCCAGAATTGGGCACTTTAAGTGATTTCAAAAATCTAATGAAAGCCGCCCAAGGCTATGGTATTGAACTGGCATTGGATTTGGCGATTCAATGCTCACCAGACCACCCATGGGTAAAGTCGAACCCCGAGTGGTTCAAGATTCGCCCTGACGGCACTATTCAATATGCCGAAAATCCACCCAAAAAGTACCAAGACATTTACCCTATCAATTTTGAAACCGAAAATTGGCGAGGGCTTTGGGAAGAACTCCGTCGCATTATTTTTGTATGGGCCGAGTGGGGTATTCGCATCATAAGGGTGGACAATCCGCACACCAAAGCTTTTGGTTTTTGGGAATGGGTAATTGCCGAAACTAAGGCTAAATATCCTGACATGATTTTCTTGTCGGAGGCCTTTACTCGCCCACGAGTAATGGAGCAATTGGCCAAAGCGGGCTTCACGCAGTCTTATACCTACTACGTATGGCGCACAGGTAAGGCCGAAATTATGGAGTACATGACTGAACTGACAAAGGGTGAAATGCGGCATTATTTTCGCCCTAATTTTTGGCCTAACACGCACGACATCAACCCGTATATGCTGCAAGGAGGCTTAGAGCCGCTGTTTTTGATTAGGTATTTTATGGCAGCTACGCTCTCGTCTAACTATGGCATTTATGGGCCTACTTACGAATACATGGTTCACGAAGCTTACCCTGGCAAAGAAGAATACCTAAACTCCGAAAAATACGAAATCAAGCATTGGGACTGGACGGTTGAAAACAAACTCACCATGCTGATTAGGATGGTGAACCGTTTTCGGAAAGAAAACTCCGCCTTGCAACGCACCAACAACATTACGTTTGTGAATATTCCGAACGATAATTTGATTGGCTACCTCAAAACGGCTCTTGATGGCAATAAAATCCTTTGCGTAGTCAATCTCAATGGAAACAGCCGACAAGGGGCGGGTATTCAGGTACCTCCTTATCTAATTGGTAAAGGCGACCAAGAAGAATACGTAGTACACGACCTCTTGACCGATGCTAAGTATGTTTGGAAAGGTGAGTGGAACTATGTGGAGCTTGATCCACACGTGCTACCTATGCACATGTTCAGGATTGAAGATAGATGGGATTGAGTCAGGTTATTGTTGCTTCTGCTTGTCTAACCTTTGGTTAATTTTGGTGAGGCTATCCAATATCATTGTGTTTTGTTTTTTTAAGCTGTCAATCTCTTGGCGAATCTCATTCATTTGTTTCATCATTCTTCCTTCGGGTGATGAATTTTGGCCACATGAAGTCAATCCCAAGACAATGAGTAATAAGGCTACAACTTTCATTTTTTGTATGATTGAGGTGAACTAATTACCAAAGTTGCCCCTTACCACTTTTGAAAACAAGCCCGAATAGATAAGCGGTAAATCAAAAAAGTATTTGTGCTTTTGATGAGGTTGAGCCAACTTTTAATCCTTGGTATATAGCCCATTATCTACACTTTTTTCAATAATATCCTGAGCCACCACCCACAGTTCTGGTGAAATATCTTGTATGAAAGCTTTCTTTTTTAATACTGCCGACTTTGTCATTTGGTTTGGGTTTTCATGCCTTTTTGCAGTAACAAGATGATTCAGTAAGGGTTGTATGGCATCTATACTTGCGGCATATTGGGCTTCGGGGGTGGTTTTCGCTTCAAATTCCATCCACAGAGCCATAAATTCTTCACCATGTTTTGGGGGCAATAGACCAAAAATGCGTATTGCTGCATTTTTTTCTGTTTCTACTACCTCCTTCTTGCGTTTTTCATCGTACAGAAACGTATCACCGGCATCAATTTCAACAATGTCGTGGATCAAGAGCATTTTTATCACTTTCAGGAGGTTAAGCGCAGGGCTTATGGCATGCTCATGAAGTAGTATTGCCATGATGGCAATGTGCCACGAATGCTCCGCACTGTTTTCGGCCCTACTACCATCGGTTACTCCATTCTGACGATAAACGACCTTTAGCTTTTCAAGTTCAGTAATAAAAGTGATTTTTTCTTTTAGTTCTTGACTATACATCTTCTGTTCGGTTCGTTAGGGTATTTCTATCCAGCTCTTTACTCATTATAGCCTGATTTTCAGACCGATAGTCATTTATTTGGCTCAACAAATTCATTGATTTTATCACCGGACTCCATTCTTTTCCCTCAAAAATCAGTCGAAACCACTTTTTATCTTTGTTTTCATACTTTATGTTGAAAAAAAGCCAAAGTGCAATATACGTAAATGAAAACGTTATGATGCCTTGAACTATATAAAAGACTGTATTTCCGTTAGTAAACATTCCTTCGGTCAAATAAAACGTTGTCCAAACTGGTAGTTGAAGAAAAAGAAGGCGGGCAACCCAAAGCGTTGAAGATCTCAAACGAGCCAATTTATTTTGTGTTGCCAATATTGGTTCGTTGATGTCTGCTTGATAAATAAGTATTAACTGGTAAAGATATACTACAATGGCAATAGCCGTTAGTATTAGTTGAATACCAGCCGAAAACAGAAAAAACTTACTCACCTTAGCAAAGGCAAATACAAATAGGTTAGTAACAATTACACCGCCAAAGCCTACCCATAATATACCAATCAAAACTGTGAATATTTTAGTGGGTTTCATAGATGCCAAGTAAGACTTAACCTTCATTTTGATTACATCTTCGGCTATTGTTCTGTTGAGTGATAGGTTTTCTTCCAACTTCTTGTCGTAAGATTTCCAGATATTGATAATTTCTACGTCTTCCATTTTACTGATTTTTGATGGTTGCAAATTTTTGTTTCAAAACGTTTTTGATTCTCCCGATTTTGGTTGCTACGTAGGTTTCGGTGATGCCAATCATTTCGGCAATTTCTTTGTAGCTTTTCTGTTCCAGATACAGCAACATTACTGCTTTGTCAAGTTCTTTTAACTCCTCAATAAACTGCTGTAAAATGCTTAAATCCTTTTCTTTTTCGGTAGCCAAATTAGTATCGGCATAATTCAAGATACTGTCGTTGAGTGGGTTAGCAATTTCTTTTCGTCGATTTTCTTTACGGAAAAACGAAATGGCTACGTTCAAGGCAATACGATAGACCCAAGTAGAATATTTGTATTGGTCGTTGTAGTCTTCAAATGATTTCCACAACTGAACAATTATCTCCTGAACGAGGTCTTTTCGGTCTTCGCTGTCTTTACAATACGAATTAGCCACTTTGTAAAGAATACCTTTGTTGGCCTCAATAACCGAAAGAAATCGGCTCGATTTATCAGTTGAATTCATTCCTTGTTAGAGTTCGTAATAAGCGTATTGATACTGCAATGCCGTTTTGCGTTTCAATTTCCTAATTATTCGCACGAAGGTTTACAAAATCACAGTTGATAGGAAAAAAAATGGAAGTGTTTCTATTGAGATACCATTATCGCTCCAGTTCTACTGTGCATTCTTCTAAAGCAACTCTGGAACAAACAAGAGGTATAATATTTTTTGATTACTAGGTGGTTAGATTCATTTCCTCTTGTTAGCCAACAGTCTTGCCTACAGCCAGTGAATGTCTCTCCCAACATCTGTTTAGGATAGCGATATCTTGTTTTTTCAAAAGCCTGTTTTTGATTTACTCCATACTAAAAACTATAATAGGACTTACGCAAAAGAGGGAGTTTTCATTTTGAGTCTCTCAATGATAAAATTTTTGAGTGGTTCAAATTTAACCTGATAAATCGTACTCCAAGTTTGGTAATCGGTCTGTTTAAGTTTATTCCATACCAACATGGCTCTCAATGATAAAATTTTTGAGTGGTTCAAATTTAACCTGATAAATCGTACTCCAAGTTTGGTAATCGGTCTGTTTAAGTTTATTCCATACCAACATGGCATAGAATATATGATTTCTTTGAGCGGTTGCTTTTCGGCATTGGCATTTGTCAATACCCGTCAATTGTTTTACTTCTCGATTAAATGATTCTATATTCCAACGCATTTTTTGCATTTTGGCAATAAATCCGACGGTATTTGGTCTAAGGTCATTAGTAAGTATGTAGTCGGTCTTGTCGGTAGAGACAACAACCTTAAAAAGTTTGACATCCATAGCTAAGTCTTTGACCTTTATAGCTATACCGTATTGTTGTTGATGTTCATTCCACATTAAATCGCCTACGGAGGAGTAGGTCTTGGCAGTGGAATTTTTCACCAAACGATTGGTTTTAATAGGACAATAAAAGTATTTACCTTCATGGCGAATCTTTTGAAATAAGCGAGCAACGGCATAGATTGGGCATCCCCCCACTATCCATTAGAACTCCTTGGTAAGCAATACATTGGCTCTGAACATCGTCCAATAAATCCACTACGTGGTCGATTTTACTTTTACCATCAAGGTCAGGATCAAACAGTCGATAACCCAACAGGTAGAACTTGTCTAATGATGGTACGAAATACAACATGACAACCACACCAATACCTTGGACAATACCGCCTACATTACCGCTGTATTGTCTGCGGACCATGGAAATTTGACGGTTCGACGTAGCGATGACTATAACGTTTATCTAACACAGTATCATCAAATATCAAATAGCCATTAGAGGGTAAAGAATCAACCGCAGAATAAAGTTTCTCAAACAAACTCTTTTCATCAACGGGGTAAGTACCCAAATATCGAGTTAATTTATCATGACTAACGCTTTCAACACTATCAGATAGATTCGTACAAGTAAAGTTTTGGAAACTTTCCTGTAAATAATGACAATAGAGGTCTCGAAAGGATTGATAATTCATAAAACAGCTCCTTAGTTTAGCCAATATACAAGATTATCCAGTTTAAATCATTTTTTGCGTAAGTCCTATATAAAAATAATCCTAACAACATCGCATCAAAAACACAATTGGTAGCCATTCCACTTGCCTTATCCAAAGAAATTTTGTAACTTTTGGTATAAGTTGTAGTTTTACTCAAAACTAAACCACCCAACAAACTATGCGTACCATCCAATCGTGGCTTGATGAATACGGCGAAAGCCACCAAAACCCCACCAACAAAACCGTTCACTGGATTTGCGTGCCATCCATCTTTTTTAGTGTAGTAGGGCTGCTGTATAGTGTCAAACTCCCTGTGTCCCTCACGCCAACGCTCCAACTCAACTTGGCGATGGTAGTATTGGCCCTTACTACGGTTTATTACTTTATGTTGTCTAAACCGTTGGCCATTGGGCTATTGCTGTTTGCTACGGTATGTCTGTACCTCTGTCAGGTTATCGAAGCGGCGGGATTAACGCTTTGGCAAGTGAGCATTGCTGTTTTTGTTATTGCTTGGATTGGGCAGTTTTGGGGACATAAGGTAGAAGGCAAAAAACCCTCTTTCTTCAAAGACTTACAGTTTTTGATGATTGGCCCAGCATGGCTTATGCACTTCATTTACAAGAAATTGGGGATACCGTATTAATGATAGAGTGAGTGAATGGGAGAATGAATTAAGGAATGAGAGAGTAAGTGAATGAGGCAAAGACTTGGTTGGTCGGCGAGGTTTTAGCCTGAATGGGTTAAATCTTGCCGACTTTTTTTATGCCAAAAACTCCTGCAATAAGGCTTCCCACTCGGCATCTAAGGAGGTAGCGGGCATGGTTCGCTTGGCACGGCGATACCAATAGTTGGCATTCCATTGGTCACCTTCTTTACGGTGTAGATAAGCGTGAAGGGCATCGTATTTAAGACTTCCTTCGTGGGATTGTGCAATTTCGTGGGCGGCGTTCCAATCGCCACGGGCATCGTACCAAAGGGCTTGCGCAAGCTCGTGTACATCTGCAGGAGGGTTATTTTGCTGTAAACACGCTTTAAATTCGGTCAGATTCATGGGTTTGGGTGTATATTTGAGGTAGTTTGTATTATTTCGGTCAGACTTTAGGTGCAGACTTGGCCTGCTTAACCAATAACTTTGCCTCCACATGAGAATAGAAGCCTATCAAATTACAGAGGTGATTAACCTCAAAAAATTCAAAGGCAAATATACCAATCCGTGTCTCATTATCCTGATTTTGATTGAAGCAGCTCATGTGCTTTTTGAGTGGATATACTAAAATGCTTCCCCGATAGTAGCATAAAAATTGCCTTTGTCGTAAGGTGAAGCCCCGTAGTCGAGCCGAATATTGAGGTGCTTTTTGGTAGCAATCCGAATCCCTAATCCATAGGTATATTTGGGTTTATTGAGCCGTAGAAAGGTCTGTTCATCTCCTAAAAATCCAACTGTTCCAAAGCCAATCAAACCAAGCCGTTTCCAAACCTCCCAACGGAGTTCTGCTTGTGCCAATAGCGTGTTTTTATCCCTAAAATACCCTTCGTAAATGCCCCGCATTTTTCGTGGACCACCCAGTAGCGAAAGTTGACTAAACGGAATGTCTTTTCCCATCATTACACTGCCTACATAGTTGGTAGCCAACACCAACTTTGATGAAAGCAACTGATAATGAGCAATATCTGCATAGAGCCGGGTAAAATTTCGGTCTGCCCCCAAAATCCTAAGAGTAGGCAAAAGATAGACTTCACCAAAAATGCCTCTGCGAGGATAAAATACAGAATCACGGGTGTCTTTTAAGATTGAAATGCCGAGGCTTGATGTGCGGCTAAACGAGCTACCCGCCACTCGCCCTGACGCCAACTCACCACCTTCTACAGTTTTGGTAACTCGATAACTTTCGTACTGATAGCGTAGCCCCAGATACGTTGTTTTGCTGATGGCTTTGGCAGCTAACAACCTGATTCTTGGAAAATCCACATCATAAATTTCTCTTGAAACCTGTTTCTCGCCAATACCGTAATAATAAAAATTAAAGCGAAACCAGCCTGTATCGCCATTAAAATAATAACGATTGTTGTTGGCAAAAATATTGAAAGGCAAGAATACCAGCACTTGTTTGTTTTGGGTATAGGTAATCCCAAACGAGAGCTGCGAAGGTTTTGACCAGCTTGAGTCACGAACAAACGAAAAGGTAGAGGTAATAGCAGCACCAGCCCCCCAGCGTGTTTCGGGAAGGCGAAAAACCACAGGAATCGGAATAATTGTTTTATCCCTAAAAAACCTCTTCGGTGTTTGTATTGAATCTTTAGGAATCTGGCCTATTCCTACAAAAGGCAATAAACCCAACACGCAATAACACAAGATTTTATGAATTCGGCTAAGTATTTTTGTACATATTTCAACGAACATACACTACTTTTTCTTGCTTTTTAGTTAGCTCTCCAAACGACACTAAATCAAAACCTTGTTGCTTCATTTTTGTTTCAAACTCCGACGAATAAGCGTATTCTACAGCAATCAATAAACCGCCAGATGTTTGTGGGTCTGCCAAGATATTGCGTTGATAATCAGTAACATTAGCGATTTTTTGGCCGTAGCTATCCCAATTACGAGTAGTGCCGCCGGGGAATGACTTTTGTGCCAAATAATCACTCAAATGCGGCAATTGAGGCACTTTTTTAAAGTCAATTTGTGCCGAAAGCCCACTACCTTCTGCCATTTCGCAGAGGTGACCCAATAGCCCAAAACCCGTTACGTCAGTAAGGGCTTTTACATAGGGTAATGTTCCTAACATAGCTCCAACTTTGTTGAGTTGAGCCATTTGCTGTGGAGCTATTTGAGCGTGTTCTTCTTTCAAGATTCCTTTTTTTTGCGCTGTGGTCAATATTCCTACGCCAAGTGGTTTGGTCAAGTAGAGCTTACAACCCTCAGTAGCGGTATTGTTTTGTTTCAAATGCTCAATTTTGACCTTGCCCGTAACGGCCAATCCAAAAATAGGCTCTGGGCTATCAATGCTATGCCCACCCGCCAATGGAATACCCGCTTGCATACATACGAAGCGGCTACCTTCTAAGACTTGCTGCGCTACTTCGGGTGGTAAAACATTGATTGGCCACCCCAAAATAGCAATCGCCATCAGCGGTTCGCCGCCCATGGCATACACGTCTGAAATGGCGTTGGCAGAGGCAATTCGTCCAAAGTCGAAGGCATCGTCCACAATGGGCATAAAGAAGTCGGTAGTGCTGATAATGGCTTCGCCGTTGCCCATGTCATAAACAGCAGCATCGTCTCGACTTTCGTTGCCAACCAATAAAAATGCTGAATTCGGAATACTGAATGTAAAGTTAGAGTGTAAGATTTTATCTAAAACCTTGGGAGAAATTTTGCAACCACAGCCTGCGCCGTGTGAGTATTGGGTAAGTAGGTAGGTTATGGGTTGTTCCATGAGATAATAAGTGAGTATTTGAACCTACAAAAGTAGTAGTTTGTCCTAACAAATTGGGACGAGAGGGTATGTTAAACCAATAGAGAATTAGATAACAATTTAATAACAAACTGGGCTTGCGGGTGCAAAAATGGGCTTATTTCAATTTTTTTATGTACAAATCTCATAAATATCCCTATATCAAGGAATTAGCATTATTATATTTATACTTTCTTACTATTTACGCTTTTGTTTGTCAAAAAAAAATATTGTTTCTTTGTGCCAAATTTGATTCGATAACCAACCAAAGTACTCTTTCACCAAACCAAAAATCCAAGACAAATGAGGCAAAAATCTTTACTAATCAAGACATTATGGAGTAGTATGCTTGTAGTGGCAATGTTATGTGTAGGAAACATGGCCCAAGCTCAGGTAACAAGCTCTCAAATCACCGGTTCGGTGGTAGATGACAAGAACGAAGGGCTGCCTGGGGCAACTGTTATTGCCATTCACTTACCATCAGGAACTCGTTATGGTGCCAGTACCAATACTTCGGGTCGCTATACCTTCCCTTCTGTTCGGGTAGGTGGGCCATATAAAGTAACTGTAACATTTGTAGGCTACAAAGAGCAGTCACAAGAAGACATTTACACTAACTTAGGTACTGCGGCCAACGCCTTTTTTAAATTGGTAGAAGAAGGCAAAACGCTTAGTGAAGTAGTAATTACAACCAACCGTACTGATATTTTTTCGTCGGATCGTACGGGAGCTTCTACTACCATCGGTCGTGATGCACTCAATGGCTTACCAACCATTAGCCGTACACTTAATAGCTTAACCAAATACAATGCCTACTCAAATGGGTCGTCGTTTGCTGGGCAAGATAGCCGATTGAACAACTTCACCATTGACGGTGCAGTGTTCAACAATGGTTTCGGCTTAGGTTCGTCGGCACAGGCAGGTGGTCGTACAGGTACTACGGCTGTATCACTTGATGCCATCGAGCAAGTACAAATCAACATTGCCCCGTTTGATGTGCGTCAGTCTGGTTTTACTGGAGCAGGTATCAACGCCGTAACTCGTTCAGGAACAAATGATGTTACTGGTTCTGCTTACTATTTATTTAGAAATAGTAAGAGTTTAGCTGGTAAAAAGGCTGATGGTAGAGATTTGCCACCAGTAAGTATCAATGAAAAAACTTTTGGTTTCAGAGTAGGTGGTCCGCTTATCAAAAACAAATTGTTCTTCTTTGCCAACTACGAAAACTTCACCAGTTCTACTCCTGCCTTAGACTGGGTAGCTGGTCGTTCGGGGGCTACAGGTAACGTGTCTCGTGTGTTAGCGGCAGATTTGGAAGACCTTGCCAGTTTCATGAAAACAAACTTCAACTACGATGCTGGTTCTATTGATAACTTTAATAACGAAGTAACCAGTGCCAAAGGCTTGATTCGCTTAGACTATAACATCAATAACAACCACAAACTTTCGATTCGTTATTCACACCACGACTCACAGTCAGACGCTATCATTAGCAATAGTAATAGTAGTAACACAGCTGGTAATGGTAACCGTACCAACTCGGCGTTAGCACTTTCTGTTCAAAATACTGGGTACATCATTGCCGATAACACTCGTTCGTTTGTGGCTGAATTGAACTCTACTTTTGGTGGAAAGTTTGCCAACAACTTCATTGCAACCTACAACAAACAAATAGAAGACCGTCAATATAAGAACTCATTGTTCCCAACGGTTGATATCTTGAATGCAGGTACTACCTATACTTCTATTGGTTTTGACCCATTCACGCCAAACAACAAGTTGAATTACTCTACCTTGAATTTTATCAACAATTTGAGCTATTTTGCTGGTAAGCATACGCTTACATTTGGCTTAGGTTATGAGTTCTTCCAATCAAACAACGTGTTCTTCCCGTCTTCTAACGGTGTGTGGGTTTATAACTCAATTGCAGACTTCAAGACAGCTGCCTTGGCTTACAAAGCAAACCCTACGGCCACTACCTCGCCTGTAACAGTGGCTCGTTTCAACTATCGTTACTCGCTATTGCCAGATGGTGCCGAACCTCTTCAAACTTTGAAAATAGGTACCTGGTCAGCTTACTTACACGACGAGTTTCAAGTAAACAGCAGATTGAAACTAACAGGAGGTATTCGCTTCGACTCGTTTAGTTATGATGATGCTACTTCGAAAGACTTCTTCAATCCAGTAGTGGCAGGATTGACCTATAAAGACGAAAACAACCAAGATTTGAAAGTAAACACTGGTGCTTTCCCAACGGCTAAAGTGTTGGTATCGCCACGTTTCGGTTTTAACTATGATGTAAAAGGTGACAAAACAACGCAAATAAGAGGTGGTACAGGTGTGTTTGTTTCTCGTATTCCACAAGTATTGGTATCTAACCAATTGGGTAACAATGGGGTAAATACAGCTGTGTTGAACTTTACAAATACAACAGCGTATCCGTTTACATTAGACCCAAGCCGTTATAAGCCAACTACTACAGACATTACCAAATTGCCAGCCTATGTAATCAACGCTTCAAAAGAAGATTTGAAAAACCCAATGATTTGGAAATCAAACTTTGCGATTGACCATAAATTGCCTTGGGGTTTAATTGGAACTGTTGAGTTTATCTACAACAAAAACATAAATGCACTTCGGTATATTGATGCCAACTTAAAAGGCCCAAGTTCTACATTTAGTGGAGCTGATACTCGTGGTCGTTTCCCTGCATCAGGGTTGTCAGGTGCTGCTGTGAACCCTGCTCGCTTTATCAATGCTGCTACTACCAACGCTTTCATCTTATCAAATACTGACGAAGGCTACTCTCGTTCATTTACAGTTAAGTTAGAAAAAGTAGCATCTAAAGGTTTTAGTGGTATGATTGGTTATACCAATGCCTTAGCAAAAGACATGCAGTCGGTAGCCAGTACGGTGTTAGCTAACATCCCTACTGTGGCTGGTCAAAATTATTTAACTACTGCTTATTCTGACAATGACTTACGCCACCGTTATGTAGGATATACCAATTACCGCTTTAATTATGGCGGAGAATTTGGTGGCTCTACTATGTTTACGTTGGGTATGGTGTCTAACTCAGGCTTTAAAGTATCGTATATTTATGGTAATGACCTCAACGGCGATGGTCAAAACAACGACTTGATGTACATACCAAAAGATGCCAGCGAATTTGCTTTTGCGCCTCGTACTGTAGCAGTTTCTGCTTCGAACACCACCGCCAAAACATTCTCTGAGGCTGACCAACGTGCTGCTTATAATGCCTATATTGAAAATAACCCTTACTTAAAAACTCGCCGTGGTCAATATGCTGAACGCAACGGTGCGTACTTCCCATGGTTGACTCGTTTTGACTTTACAGTTGAGCAAGATTTTTACTTCAAAAGTGGAAAAGGCAAGAAACACACCCTTCGGTTCCGTGCTGATATCTTAAATGTTGGCAACTTGTTGAATAATGCTTGGGGTGTAGGTAATGTTTCTACTGGAACTAACCCTGTTTCTTTCACTACTATTAGTGCAACTGGCGTACCTACTTATCAATTGGCAACGCAAAACGTAACCATTGATGGCAAGCCCGAAACTATTCTGATTCGTGATTCTTTCGTGAAATCAATCACAATTGACAACGTTTGGCAAGCACAGTTGGGTATTCGTTATATCTTCGACTAAGCAAACTAAAAATCTATCTAAAAGCCCGTTGCCTTGCGACGGGCTTTTTTTTGCTCCTTTTAGTAATTCTTCTATACCGTTTACTCACTCATCCGCCCACTTTGTTTAATTTTTAGTGACTTTTGTGTCAATGTTTTTTTAGTCGTCGTCGTTTTCCAATAACTCTTTGAAAAAATGGAACAATCACAGCTCTTAATTCCACTCATTGTAGTAGGGGCATTAGTGTTTATGATAGGCTTTTGGATGGGTATTGTTTGGTTATTAGCTGCATTGAGTGGTTGGCGGAGTTTGGCAACCCACTATGCCACTACTGAACCAAGCCCCTCCAATGCCCAAGGGTTTATCTACGGTATGGTGGGTTGGATAAGCTACAATGGTGTATTAAAAATAGCCTTCACTGAGTGGGGTTTATACATCGGTATCAATCCATTATTCAAAATAGGACATCCATCATTGTTGATACCATACCAACATTTTACCAATTTTCGGCAGGGCATTTTTTACAGAAAAGCTGATGTACAAGGCGTAACGGTATCATTACCTGTTCGTATTATGGAACAGATTCAGCAGAGAGTGGAGCACGGAATATAAAAAAGACAATTCAATGAAAATCAAACTCATTTTGCTTATGGGCTTTTTATCATTTTTGCAAGCCTGTTTTTCGCCCGAAAGTGACCCAGCCCTATTTGGGAAAGAAGCTCCTGTAAAAGAAGTAACGCTCTCCAACAGCTTACCAATGGACGATTACTTTTTCCCGATGAAAACTGCTGGAAGAATGATAACGGGAGGGCAGCGATTTTTGGATTCAAAAGATGAAATACCTGTTTCGGTGTATGATGCAAACTCGGGCAAGCTGATATGGCAAGCCAAGCCAGCACTTATTAAAGAATTTAGGGGAGATACAGTAGTGGTGCTAACCCCAACAAAACTGACATATTTACGAGTGTCAGATGGCAAAGAAATTGACTCTTTTGACCTGCCACCCACACTTTTGGAGTATGCTTCAACCAGTGTTGTTGCAGACGGAATAGCAATAACGGTGTTGAGTCAATATGATAAAATAACGAAACCAGCCGCCTCTGCCACCAAAAAGGAAACAGACGAACGTTTTGCCCCGGGTGTCACCGCTTGGGACATTCAAAAAGAAAGTAATAGTTGGCAAAAAATCGCAGATTCTACAAGCGGTATTGTTTATAACATTCCCAGATTAGTCGGCAATAATGTTTTTTTTGTAACAATGCCTGTTCAAAAAAATTCGCCACAAACTTACGAATGGGTAGAACCTCGCACAGGCAAAACAATCACCACAGGCCAAACAAAAGGTTATTATACTATTGAAGGCCAAAACTGGTATGAGGTAACCTCAACTGCTATACACAAATTCAAAATACCGACAGGCGAGGTAATTTGGAGTTATGAGTCTGACTTTGGGAGCGAACCGAGGATTTCAGTAAGAG
>JBGAVQ010000424.1:0-2935 GCA_044228045.1 Spirosomataceae bacterium | reverse complement strand
CGTTTCGCTTATTTCCTACTAATTGGACGGGCTGGGCCGACGACTCCATTCAGCAAATGGGTGTGCATTCAACTACTCACCTCGATGCCCCATGGCATTATTCGCCTACACTCAACGGGCAGCCAGCCAAAACCATTGACCAGATTCCGCTCGAATGGTGTTATGGCGATGGTATTGTGATAGATGTATCGTGGAAGCCTGATTTTGAGGCGATTACCATTACTGATTTACAACAAGATTTGAACAAAACGGGCGCAAAAATAGGGCAGGGCAATATTGTGCTTATCAGAACAGACCGTGACCGCAACATGGGTACCAAAGATTTTTTTGAGAAAGGTACGGGTATGAGCAAAGAAGCTACCGAATGGCTGATAGACCAAGGTGTAAAAGTAATGGGTATTGACCAATGGGGCTGGGACTTGCCCTTGCCACACATGGTGAAAGAAGCAAAACGAACTAATAACCCTAATTTGTTTTGGGAAGCTCACTTGGTGGGCCGAGAGCGTGAGTACTTACACATGGAGCAACTTACCAACCTAAAAGCTTTGCCTCCTTTTGGGTTCAAAGTGTGCGTATTCCCGCTCAAAATAGTAGGTGCTTCGGCTGCGCCAGCAAGGGTTGTGGCCATGGTAGAATGATTATTTGGGGCGTTCTAACTGGGCTTTGAGCCTATATCGGAGCAAGATTTTTTTACCCGAAACTTTCTCCAAAATAGGTTTTAACATTTTTTCGGCGTTGGTCTTGGTTTGGGTCAAAATCCCCATTTCTAATGCTGATTTTCTGATTTGGCTTTCGGCCTGTTGGTAGGCTTGCTCTATCAACACACCTTCGTCCATAAAGGCATATTCGGTGTTGTAGATTTTTGATTTTTGATGGTCAATTTTGCTGTAGCAAATTTCGGGTTCAGGCAGGTGTACAATCAGGGTGTCGTACTTGGTTGCTATGTCCGACATACTCACTTTGCTAAGGTCAATACAACCCACCGCTTCGCCTTGCACTACAAGCAAAGCTTTGGAGTTTGGGAAAAACTGCTTCACAATTTCGTGTTCAACCACATCTCGAAAACTATATTTCACCAGTTCCAGCTTACCCAACGATGTGATTTCTTTTACTACAATGTTGTGAGCCGTTTCGGTCGTATTGCCGTTAAGGAAAGGTATTTTGTTCTTAAATTTCTCCCACGCATAAATCACCCCTGCTGCCATGCAGAGCAATACAAGTAGTCTGAAAAGGAAACGGTACATGTTTACTGGCGTGAAAATCTTGGTGAATCAAAGGTATGAGATTCATGTCTAAAAACAAAAGCCCTTCCTGCACACACAAGAAGGGCTTTTAATGCTATTTTATCTGCTACTGACTTACCGTTTGTCCTTCCAAATTAAACAAATCGTTCAGCACATCTATCAGCGTTTCGGCTTCGCCACGTTTGCAGGCGGCTTTGAGTTGAAGCACAGGCAATTTGATAATCTTCTGAATCATGCCCTGCGTAATTTTATCAACTTTCTCAGTTTCTTCGGGCGAGAGGTTTTTGAGGTATCGAGCCAATTCTTCTTTCCGAATTTGCTCCAGAGCATTTTTTAACTTCTGAATGGTAGGCGACACTACCATTTCTTTTGACCAATCGTCAAAACCAGCAAGGGCTTCGTCAATGATTTGGTGCACAAGCGGAATAGCCTCTAAGCGTCGTTGGAGGGCTTCGTCGGCTCGTTTCTGAATGCCGTCAATGTTGTAAACCAACGCCCCGGCTACTTCTTCTACATTGTTGGCCACACTACGAGGCACGGACAAATCAAAGAAGTATTTGTAAGTTAGAATAGTCAGGTTTTGAACCAACTCTTTGGTAATCAGAGGACTATCCATGCGCACAGACGATACCACTACATCTGCTTGGGCAATCTCGGTAAGCAGGTTTTCGTAAGGAGCAACCCTAAAATTACGCCCTTCGGCTACCTTTTGGGCAGTTGAAAGGGTTCGGTTGGTGATGGTAATAGTGGCAAATTCTTTATCTGCCAAATTTTTGCAAACATCGGCGCCAATTTCGCCTAAGCCCACAATCAATACTTTGGGTTGTTCGATATGCTGGGTGAGCTCTTCAATCAATTCAACCGTAGCATACGAGGTAGAGGCTGCGCCGTCACGAAAGCCAGTTTCTTGAGTTACTTTTTTGTTAGCAAAGAAAATTGTGTGCATTAAGCGGTGCAAAAACGGCCCCGCCATGCCCAAGTCTGCCGACCATTGGTAGGCGTGCTTGATTTGGTTCGGAATCTGTAAGTCGCCTACTACTTTGGAATGCAGCCCCAACGACACCTCAAACAAATATCGCACCGACGAGGCGTGGTTGTTGTTGAGTTGAAAATAGGGTAGATATTGCTCTACATCTAACAATCCCTTGTGAATCAACAGCATTTTTACGATGTCGGTGCTGTGGTTATCGGGTGAGGCGTAGTAGATTTCGGTACGGTTACAAGTCGAAACAACCAAGAGGTCTTGTAGTTCAAACGCATCTCGGAGGCGTAGCATGAGTGCCTTGGCTTCGTCTTGGCTAAGGGCAACTTGCTCACGCACAGCAAGTGACGCTGTTTGGTAAGACAAACTGATTGATTTGAACTGAGTATGCATAATGCTCGTTGAAAAAAAAGTTTACAAAATTACGACGCAAACACGAAGAATAATACAAATTTCTTGAAATCTTATCAAACGGTAGGGTGCATTTACTGGCTTGAACGACTCAATGCAACTACGATAAAAAAACATTCAAAGTTGCGTGATTCGATTATTCTAAAAAATGACATCCGTCAGTTTTTGTAAAACAACCCAAGATGAATTTGGTTTTACGGCCAAGCCGATAACTGTTGAGAAGAAGTTGGCGTTGTAACGATATCGTACGCAGCAAGAAGAATACACCCTGGCAAAAGAGCCTAACTTTGCCAGGGTG